>CAZZJY010000147.1:0-3466 GCA_964654895.1 uncultured Nitrososphaerota archaeon | reverse complement strand
CACCACGAGCTCGTACTCCTCTCCCCCATAGAGAGCCAGATCCTCGGGAGAGATCTTGTGGATGGATGCAAACTCGCAGGCTTCCCTCGAGACAGGTATGTCGGTTATGCGGAAGGAGACCCCACTCGACTTTGATAGCTCGTTCAGCGTGAATGCGAGACCATCGCTAGAGTCCATACTTGATGTCACTGTCCCTGACTCTGCCAAGGCTACTCCCAAAAGTGGCTTTGCCCTCGGCTCATAGACGCTCTTGCACAGCGCCCTCCTGAGGTTCCTGGGGGCGCTCAACCCTTCTAGCAGGATCTTGTAGGCGGCAGCGGTATTGCCGAAATGCCCGGTGACTGCGATGAAGTCGCCAGGGGATGCCCCAGATCGCTTTATCAGATTTCTGGTGGTGCCCACGGCGAACCCAGATATTATGAGATCTCTTGCCTCCCCTACATCCCCGCCTAGCACCTGTGCACCGTAGTCCTTCGCGGCAGAACTTATCCCAGAAATGAGATCCCTCAGGTCCTCCTGGGAATAGTCCCGAGGAAGGCCCAGTGAGAAGAGGAGGGCTGTCGGGCGGGCACCCTTTGCAGCAAGATCACTTATATTCATGGTGACCGCCTTCGCCCCCATCTGAAAAGGGAGCATGCCCTTTGGTGCATCTGTCATCTTGACAAACATGTCCGCCTTCAATACAAGGTAGCGACCATCATTTAGCAGGATCGCGGAGGCGTCGTCTGAGGGGGGCAGGACTTGACCGGATAAGTGACCGTCTCTTCCCATTATGGACCATATGAGCTCTATGACGCCCCTTTCTCCGAGTTCCGAAACGCTAATCTTCATTTTGTAGACCTGTGAATATTTTGGTGCAGGGGGTTTTTGAAGAATTCTCCGCTCGACCTTTAAACGTGACACGCACGGTGGCTCAGAGGAACGATTTGACAGGGGGATCAAAACATATGATTGGTAATAATGGGAAAAAAGATGCTGCCTAGTTGAGTATGCGCACAAATACAGAAGAATTTATCTATTAAGGGAGGTATCAATTTTTAAATACCAATTAGGAGAGGGGATCTCAGAGCCTCAACTCAGGCCCCAGTAGCTCAGCCCGGTAGAGCGACGGTTTCGTAAACCGCTGGTCAGGGGTTCAAACCCCCTCTGGGGCTCCACCGAAGCTTTTTCTGATGAAAAAGCTTCACCAAAAAAGGCGCATATTTTGAAAACTTTTTAGACGTGATGGTACGGTACACAGAGGACGAGCTCGATGACTTCAGGGCATACAGGCATTGAAACGTCGCATTTCAAAGCATCCCTTATTTCCAAAAGAGTGGAGAGTTTTAAATGGTAAAGTGGTAAAAATGAAGCGGATAAATGGCATTATCCTCGTTGTGATGGCGGTGCTGGTCGTCGCCGTAGGCTCGTCCGTCTACTTTACTTACGGGTACGGCACATTGGTTGTAAAGATGGTTGACCCGCCCCAGGAATGGGGGCAGGCATCGAATGTATACATTCATTATGGCGATATAATGGTTCACAGGGCTGACGCTGGTAACGAGACTGGCTGGTACACGGTTGTGGAGAATGGATGGATCGACCTGGCAAGCGTGGTTAATGTGAGCAAAACCATTGGTCAGGGGAGCCTTCCACCTGGAAAATACAATCTAATCAGGTTCCAAGTGATGGAGGCGACTGTCACTATCGGAGGGGCAAACTACACTGCCGAAGTGCCACCTGACAAGCTCACTATATCAATAACCCAAGGCGGTGTGCAAGTAGACACTGGTCAGACAGCATACTTAGTTGCAGACATAAACCCAAGGGTTGTAGGCTCACCAGCATTGGGATTCAAATTAGTGCCCGCAGCGACAGTTTCACCGGCATGAGATTCCGAATGTAACCTCAGCGACCTTGAGGATTTGTCATGGCAGTCTCTCTTCTCTTCTTTTTTCCTAAGAAAGCGGCGAATACGACGACGAGATACAGGTAATGCAGACGCTAATGCAAACAATTAACAATTTTAAGGGCACCTTAAATCAATTTTTAAAACAAGAGGTCGGCCCTTCGTATTATTAGAATCGGTGCAGACAGCCTGTTCATTTGCCTTGACCATCTGCGACCCTTTCAAAAATGTTATGTAGACAGAGACGGCAAATCGAAGTGATAATTTTTTATATTAAAGGAGTTCATCAAAAATTTGAAATGAGAGAAAAAGGAGACGCTTGTTATCGGTTCCCGTCGAGCCCAACTACCTGACTCTTCTGCAAGCCGGTCGTCCTAGCCAGAGGCCTGCCTGACTCCGCCAGCGCCAATGCCACGACCATTTCGTCATCCTGCGGGGCGTCTGGCACACTCACCGTCATAGTGTCAAAATGGGAAACAACCCAGACCGCCCTCTTGAAGACTATTGGCAGGTCGATCTGGGTCCCTGGACCGCCCCTCTTGCATGTGGAGGGTATTATCGCTTTGCAGTAGTCAACCCCTCCCAAAGCCCTCCTGACTGGAGCGCCAAACTTAGGGTGGAGGACCGCGTGCGGATGCTCTATCTCTCCTCCCATCCCGACAATTGCGCCCTTGCCGTACCCCTCGACTTTCTCTTTTGCCTCCTCCGGCTTAATCCCGAGTGTATCGAGGGCCTCTGAGACGAGCAAACCAGCCAATTGCTCACCTAGGTCGTATAGCGGGCTCAGGTCCTCCACATATCTACCTGTAAAGGGGTTATTTACCACCGCGATGGCCGCAGCCTTTCCGGTCGGTCGCTCCAGCACCTTTTGTGCCTCAACGCGCGTCTCCTCGACAATCGTCAAGATCTTACGAACAGAAGACTCTCCTAACATTCTATCGCCCCAATAATAGTGTGTGGTTTTAGTATATTGAGCTATCGAATCGCGCACTCCGGAATTTCCTTGTTGGGAAAGTTCAGAATTTTGAGGAAAATTCAAATATATATACAGCAAACGCCAAAAATAGGAGCAAATACGACATTAAAGAGAGTTGGAGAGATAATGGTGTCAGACGAGATTTTGGAAGAGTTGAGGCAGATATGAAAGCTCCTCGAGCCAAAACCAGCCCCGCCACCACCTCCACCGCCCAAGGGGGATCATCCGAGTTCCAAGTATTCCTTAAGACCTTCAAGGTCATGGGAATGGCGGTGGCATTCATCGTCGGTCTTTACTTGGGTGCGCTTGTCAAGGCGCTTGTCGACGACCTCATAATGCCTATCATTCAGTTCGTCACGCGGGGGTCGCATGGGAGGAAATCACCGTTGGACCTTTCAGGATCGGGCATTTCACGGGCAGTCTGATAACGTTCATAATAATCATGTTAGTGATCTTCTTGCTGGTAAAGCTAACAAAGAGGCTAGGTATCGAGTAGAGAAAGCCTAATTTTTTTCTTTTCATTTAAAATTTTTTATCTTATTTTTATTTTTAGTGTCTACTATAGATCTCTTTTTTATTGTTTTCTTTTATATTTTTATCTT
>CAZZJY010000146.1:0-4272 GCA_964654895.1 uncultured Nitrososphaerota archaeon | reverse complement strand
ACCCTGGCTTCGTAATCCCCTTCGGTCTCCCCCTCCACCTTTGGAACCCTTAGTTGCTGCAGGAGTGCCTTGGAGAGCGCGACAGCCTCTGTGTTCAGCCTCCCCTCCTCGAATCTTCTCGCCTTGGAAAATTCCCTGAAGGTCTCCTCCTCTACCTTCTGGACATCGTCGCTCACCACCGACTGCCCCTCAAACTCCCTCGACCTGAGCTGACTCCTGTTCAGGTGTAGGTAGATGGCGCCCCTTTTCATGATCTCCTCCCTGAGAGAGGCAAACTCCACCTCACTCGTCTTGCCACTGGAGAGTTCTCCAAAAACCCTCACCACCACGACCTTCCCTCTAACGTCCATTCCCGATGCCAGCGCCTTCAGCCTCTCGTTCAGGGTGAATGCGGACAACCCGGTGGCATCGACTTCCTCATAAACCCCCTCAAAGGCAGTCATGTCCAAGAATCTTGGGACGCCGTCCTCAACTATGTAGAAGCCCCTCCTCTCCCCCTTCACGGTGTTCTCAAGGTCTATCCCCCAACCTGTGAATAGGGGTCCAGGGTAGACTATCTTCTTCTCCCTCAGGTACTCAATTCTACGGTGCAGGTGCCCTCCGGCATAATAGTCAAACCCCTCAGGGAGGTCGGTTGAGGCGATCCCCTCGAACCTCTCCCCCGACTTCCTGACGTCGTCTAGGGCACTGTGGAACAAAAATATCTTGAAGCCCTTAAAAGAGGCTAGGTACTCCCTGTCCAGGTGCTTGAACGACTCCCTCTCCAAAGAGAGCTTTCTGCCGGAGATTCCAGTCAAAAGGGCGCCGCTCCTTCTGTCCACGACTATCTCTGGCCTCAACATCCCGTTCACAGTGGAGGGCTTGCCGACCCTGACAATAACGCCCGCCTCCTCCAGTATGTCCACCATGGAGGTCGCATTCGGGGAGAAGTCGTGGCTGCCGTAGACCACGTATATCCTCCTACCCGTCTCGACGAACCTCATCATCACCTTTGTGGCCTCCTTTACAACAGAGAGGTCAGGTATATTCACGTGGAATAAATCTCCAGAGATCACCACAAAATCCACGCCCTCCTCCAAACACTCCTTGAAAGCCCTCCTGAAAGTTTCCATCTCCAACTCCCTAAGCCTGGGCTCAGATGTAGCCCCGAGGTGTATGTCTGCCATGTGCGCGAACTTCATCGTCTCACCCTAGTAGAACACGCTCTCCGCTTCCTTCGCAGCCTCAGCCGTCTTGACCAGCTCCTCAAAGAGCGGAGTGTATATGGGCACAGGGAACTTTGAGAATATGGAACTGACTATGCTCTCCCCCTTCTCTAGACCAGCTATCACCTGCTCGTACTGGGATAGGTCCTGCGGTGAGCTATCGATTAGCCTCTGCCTCTCCCTTGCCATCTCGTTCCCCATAATTATCTTAGTGCCGATATTTGCCAGTATCTCGTCGGGGATGACCGAAACCATCTGAGTCACCGCCACCAGACCTATCTTGAACTTCCTCCCCTCCCTGGTGATCCTCCCGAAGATGTTCCCCCCGTACAGCTCACCCAGGACTCTGGGCGCCTCCTCAAGGATTACGCCAACCTGCACCCTCTCTTGGAGGGTACCCTCGTCCTTGTAGCCCTCGTACCTCCTGAATACCTCCCTCATCACCGCACTCATTATAACCAGCCCGGTGTCGTCGGATATAGAGGATCCGTCTATGATCACAACCCTCCCTCTCTCCAGCGCGTCTGCGATATCCTTTACGGTGCTCTCTCCGAACCCCTCAAGGTCGAAGACGTCATCTTCGCAGTAGGGCTCCTCGCCCTCCCTTGCGCACCTTATCTTGAAGAGGTTTCCAAGCTTCCTCCTCAGGGACCTGATCGTCACGCTCTGGACACCCTTCCTCTCGTATTCCTTCTCCCTCTGGGGGTCCTCCCTCATCAGCTCCTTTATCCAATCATGTGAGAACTCCCTCCGGTAAAGCTGCAGCGCCCCCTCCTGTGCGGGAGAGAGTTCCAGTATCCCCAAGAGATCCTCCGGGTCAATGGTCCTCAGGCTTACCTTCAATTTCTTTTGCCCAGGTGGAGGGCTTTTCGAATAGTACACAAGGTTCTTATATGCCTTCGGGTGGTTCTTTAGACCCTTGTTAGCGCCAGACCCGAAGTACTCGTTGTGCACGTCGAGCACCAGCATCCCAAACTTACCGTGGTTCATTATCTCCCAGAGCATTACCTTCACAAGATTGGACTTCCCCCTCCCTGTCTGGGCTGCTATGAGGGTGTGGTGGGAGAGCATCTGCTCGCCGTCCATGTAGTAGTCAAAGTTCAGGACACTTCCGCCACTCCGCAACTTCCCAAGAAATATCTCGTTCCTCGGTCTCCTCAGGAATGAGAAGTCTTCAGACGATGCCCTCTTGGCTGGGGAGAGGAAGTGGGGCATGGACCTCGGCGCTCTGTAACTCCCATCTACCTTGGAGATCTCCACTAAGGGGGTTATTCTGACCTTCCTGAAGATGCGTAGATCGTCCTCGGGGAACTCGATCCTTGGCCTGGTGCCTTCAACCATGCTACCTGCACTCGTTAAAAGTCTGCCCTCCTCCAGAAGCGTTCCAAACTCCATGGCCGATACCATGAATATGTACTTTTTCGCCTCGCTCTCTACAACAACAAGTTCCCCCAACTCGAGTTCTGCGCCCTTCTTCTCCCTGATCACGAGGGCGGCGTTATCCCCACCAACAACAGAGCCAACAACCTCCATGGTGGATCAACCCAACTCGTCGAGAATTTTGTGTCCGCTGAGGGATCTCTCTATTGTCTCCAGCCTTTTAATATCTTCAATTTCCAGCCTGTCCAGTATGAGGTCTTTCATGTGCATCGCCTCCTCCATCCCAACCCTCGCGTAGGTGTGCGCGTCTATCAGGGCATACGGGTATCCGGGGAACGCAAAGTACCTCGAGTTGGCAACGAGCCCGCGAAATAGCCTTTTGAGCTGCTCAGCCTCGGCCTCCTCGAAAATGTCAAGCCTGAAGCTTCGATCCGCCCCCTCATTGAGCTTCACGAAGTACACTACCGCCCTGTTAGTCCACTCCTCTGATCTTCCGATCCTCGCAGCCCACCTCGGGAACCCCCTCTTCCTCGCCAGGTTCTCTAGGAATCCGGAGATTGGGTGCCCCTCCAGGGTGAATATTGTAGTCGTTTTCGAGAGCCCCGCGATCAGCGAGCCCTGCCTCGCCGCGCGCTCGTGCACACCATTTGCGAGCTCGGACTCACAGGGAAACGCCGTCTGGAGCGTCCCGTCCATCAAAATGAACTCGGGACTGGACTTCAGGGCATTATGAACATAAGCCCACTCGCAGAACCTTCTCGCCATTGAGACCGCCCTAGATATGTCCCCCCTGCTCCTTCCCACCCTCATCTCCTCAGAGGACGAGTCCACCTTTGGGAAATTAAACTTCCATTCCCCCTCTAGGACCTGGGTGACCTCTGTATCGTAAAATATCCTGTCCCCTTCCTTGACCGCCCTGGTTATCGAGACGAAGGTGCACTTGTCGAAGAAGTCCAGCTTCTTCATTCCAACAAAAGAATTGCAGTAAACCCTGTTCAAAACCACAGCCAGTGTGGGCGTCTTTATCACTTCTGCCGTCCCGCCGTCTATAGCTGAGATCTTTATCTGCTCTGAACTGTCAATCTCCGTTATGGAGCCAAGGCCAAGCTCCTCATCAAATCCATATGCTTTCGTCTTCTCAGGAAACTTCAAAAATTCCCTCAAAAGCCCTACTGTGTATTGGAGTCGCTCTTCCAACTGGTGCACCTCATAATTAAAAGAGATTTATAAACGAATTCCTGTTTTAACCCTATTGGCCGACTGAGAGTCTGCATGGGGGCGATCAATGCCTTAACCTTCCGCCTCCTACTTCTCTGACCCCTTCACCAGGTCGGTGAGGGTCAGCTGCCTCCCCCTCTCCTTCAGAGCTATGGCAAGATCGTAGATCTCCTCAACACTTTTGAAACTCAGGTTCCGGATCTTCTCAAAGTTCCACCCCGTACACTTTATGGCGGAGATCACAGAGGCAAAGGAGACCGCCTTTATCCAGCTTCCGCTCCTCAGGTACGAAGCCAGAAAGCTTCCGACCCAGGTGTCCCCAGCCCCCGTCACGTCGACTGCGTTCTTCGTTATCGCAGCCATGGCCGGGATGAACTCAATTCCGTCTTGGGATCTTATCAGCGTGCCCATCTCACCGAGAGTCAGGACAAGCGTCTTTGTTTTTATTGCCCTTATGGCCTCCGACACA
>CAZZJY010000145.1:0-2726 GCA_964654895.1 uncultured Nitrososphaerota archaeon | reverse complement strand
GCTTAAAGACCTTTATCGGAGTCTCTGAGAACTTTATTGGGCAACCCGCTATCCTGACCTTACCATACTGGGGCTGGTCGACTTCTACGATCATCTCTCTCGCTTTTGTATGCGGATCCTCCACAGCCTCGGCGACGTTGTAAACTGGGGCGGATGGTATGTCATTTGATAGAAGTAGCTTAGCTATTTCCCACCGGGTCTTGTCCTGCGTCCACTCCTCAATGAGGGACTTCAGTACGGACTCGTTTTTGCACCTGAGTGAGTTTGTGGCGAATCTCGGATCGTTTATCCACTCCGGTTTGCCTATCGCTGTGCAGAACCTCTTCCATATTGCATCGTTGCCCACTGCTATGACTACATACCCGTCCTTAGCCTTGAAGACGTCGAACGGAGTTATGGTAGGGTGCTTTGCTCCAATTCTGGTTGGTGGCTTGCCCTCCAGCGTGTAGCGTATTACTGCATTCTCCAATACCGCAATCATGGAGTCCATCTGTGCAACGTCGATCTTTTGACCCTTCCCTGTGATGTCTCTGTACCTGAGGGCGGCGAGTATGCCTATGCAGAGAAACATTCCGGCTATGATGTCGCCGATTGATGATCCTGCTCTGCATGGCGGTTTGTCAGGCCATCCATTCAGATCCATGAAGCCACCCATAGCTTGACCAATGATGTCGTAGCTCGGCCATTGACTGTAAGGACCGTAGTGACCGAATCCAGACCCACAGGCGTATATCAGACGTGGATTTACTTTCCTGAGTTCCTCATAACCAATGCCCCACTCGTCCAGGGTCCCCGGCTTGAAGTTCTCAATAAGGATGTCGCTCTTTTTAACGAGCTCCTTTAGTATCTCTTTCGCTTTTGGATTCTTCAGATTCAGCGTTATGCCTTTGTGGTTCCTGTGAATACTTACAAAATATCCGCTCTTGTCAGGGCCTTGAACGTTGGGGAAGAACGGCCCCCATTCTCTGTTCATGTCTCCATAAATTGGGCGTTCGATTTTTATGACCTCAGCACCTAAGTCTGCCAAGAGCATCCCACAGTAAGGTCCAAAGAGGGCGCCGGTCACACTCAAAACACGTATTCCTTCTAACGGTCTCTGCAAGGTTAATCACTCCTACAGTGTGAGCAAAACATAATCCCATAAATAAGAGTTTTGATTCATTTAGTTGCGGTCGAGGTGATAACTCTTATTATTTTGAACGTTCAATAGAGGGTTGATATCGATTCCGAGTACGTTGATTTGTAGGGGATTTGAATGGAATCAGTTAAAGGAAAAAATAGAAGACTACTCCAATTTTGGTGATGTTTATGGGTTTGGTGGCAGAGGGAGAGGAAGTTCTCCTTTATTTGAATGATCGTAAGAGCTGGATACTGAAGGTCGAGAGGGGCAAGAAGTTTCACACGCACAAAGGCATTGTCAACGTCGAAGAGCTGATAGGAAAGCCCTATGGCTCAGAGGTTTTGACGAGTATGGGGATAGCCTTGAAGGTCCTCCCTGCAGACTATTTGGATCATCTGGAAAAAATAGCAAGGAAGACCCAGATCATATATCCGAAAGATATGGCGTACATAGCTTTAGTTGCAAACGTAAAGGCCGGTTCTAGGGTAGTGGAGTGTGGCACTGGCAGTGGTGCGTTGACAAGCTACCTAGCAAACATGGTTGGACCAGACGGTAAGGTATACACCTATGAAGTTAGGGAGGACTTTCAGGAGAACGCAAAGAAGAATCTAGAGAATTTAGGTTTGGAAAAATTTGTAGAGTTTAAACTCAAGGACATAACAAAAGGGATTGACGAGATGGATGTTGACGCTGTGATATTGGATATGGCAACTCCTTGGCTAGTTGTTGAAGAGGCACGCAAGGCGCTTAGGGTTGGGGGAAGGTTGGTAAGCTTCAGCCCAACCATAAACCAGGTGGAGAAGACCGTTGATGCAATGGAAAAAGCGCAGTTTATAAATATAAAGGCAGTGGAATTGATTATGAGAGGGTATAAGGTCAAGGTCAATGAGACCAGACCGGACACCATCATGGTAGGTCATACAGGCTATATCGTCTCAGGGAGGCGGTGTTGACTTGGAGCGTATAATTCCGGCCCTGAAAAAGGTTGAGGATGAGGCGGATGCTATAGAGTCAGAGAGCAAAAGAATTGCGACCGAGGTTGTGAGAAAGGTTGAAGAGGAAGCAAAAAAAATGGAGAGGGAGATTGAGGAGGAGGCTCAGAGGGAGGGCGAGAGAGTCTTTTCGGAGAAACTTGAGGAGTCAAAAAGGAAGGCAGCCGAGATAAAGAAGAGGGCCTATGAAGAGGGGGAGGTAATCAAAAGGAAGGCTGAGAAAAACCTAGAGAAAGGTGTTGAAGAGATTGTTAAGATCACTGTGGAACGGTTTAGGAGCGTACCTTAGGAGGAGTCATTTTGGCAGAGGTCTCCTACGCAGTGGTAAAGGCAGCCGCAAGGAAGGGGAAGCTCCTCTCTGAACAGCAGATCCTAGATTTGGCATCCTCGAAAGAGCTCAAAGAGCTTGTTAATAAATTGAAAGATGCTTATCCATCCCTGCTAACTTTAGGCACATCCTTAAACTTTGAGGGTATTGAGAAGGCCATGTTTGAAGCTTTTCGTGAAGAGGTGGAAGAATTTGTAGAGATACTCCCTAAAGCTGGAAAGATCCTCAGGCTGCTGGAACAGGAGATGGAAGAGGGGAAAGCTTCCCGGGAACTTATGGAGGTCCT
>CAZZJY010000144.1:0-3553 GCA_964654895.1 uncultured Nitrososphaerota archaeon | reverse complement strand
GCCCCTTGTTTGGTACTGCCAGTATCACCCCTCTCATAATCCGCCCTCCAGCACCTTCCCGCTCCTAAGGTCCATCACCTTACCGCCGACGAGTATGCCCTCCTTCTCCCCCCTGTAACTTGATACTGTGCAGGCCACCCCTTTGTCCCTCAGCCCCCTCGCGAGCCCGATGGCCTTGTCTCTGTAACCATCTAGGTAGTAGACAGGCGTGGGCTGAGCCCTCCTGCCGCCCAAGCCCTCCATAGCCCTGACCAGTAGATCCACACTCACAGCGAAGCCCACCGCGCCCATGTCCAGGCCAAACTCTCTCATCATCGCATCGTACCTGCCCCCGCCGCCTATGGGTAGTCCAACGCCCTCCAAGAAGATCTCAAAGACTACGCCGTTGTAGTACCTCATCTCCCTCAATGTGCTGAGATCTATTCTGACATTGCCGGAGTATCCGTAGGCTTTGAGAACATCAAATAGCTCCCCAAAATACCTTATGTCCTCCTCGATCCCCTGGACCCCGATCTCGGCCACCCTCATCAAGACATCTGGTCCGCCCCGCACCTCCATCATGTAAGCGAAAGCCTCCAAGGCCCGATCGTCGGTTACGACCTCCCTCAGGTCCCCCATGGACTTGGCTGAGACCGCCCTCCTGAGCCCCTCGTAGTTGGTGATCCCGAACTGGTCCACGGTCTTTCTGAAGACTGATATGCTTCCTAAATCCACCTTAGCCCCGCCCAAGCCTGTCCTCTCCAAGCACTCAAGCGCGAGCGAGATAATTTCTCCGTCGGCCTCTGCCCCTCCCTCCCCGATCAATTCGGCCCCTGCCTGCCAAAATTCCCTTTGCGAGTGGGTCTTGGGACTCAGGAATCTGATGCAATTCTCAATATAGAACAACCTTCCCTCGCTACAAGACCTAGACGCCAACATTCTTGCAATCTGTGTGGTGACCTCCCCCCTGAGAGAGAGTAGCTTGCCGTCTCCGTCCTGGAATTTGAAAATGGAGTCGGCGAAGGGCTCGCCAGCCCCGCCCCGGATGATGTCGAAGTAATCGATGGTTGAGGTTCTTACTTCCCTATAGCCCCAGAGCTCAAAGGTCTGCCTGAACTTTTCCTCTATATACCTGTACTTATCAACTTCTTCTGGGGAGAGATCCTTGAATCCTTTCGGCGTCTGGTAGCGCGTGAACTAAATTCCTCCTGTCCACAGTTCTCCCCTCTCCCATGGCATATGCCTCCCTGTATTTAAATATTTCCCACGTATTTCCCACTTTAAAGAAGATAGATTGAATCCTCTAAAGAGTTTCATATAACCCTTTTAAACTCTCAGAGAGGACCGAAACCCGGGCGATGATGTGGTGCGACAGGCTACCCGTGCTCTTGCGGGGACTTGCGAGGAGACCCTCTCAGCCCTTTGTGAGTTTCAGACGGCACTCAAGAGCTTACAGAGCCTATCGGGTAAGCCAGGTCAGAGGAGGTCATATAAGCGGCTAAAGGAGATGGGGATGACCATGATTTTAACGCCAACCCCGGAACCGTTCAGCGACATAATTGGAATCTCCCTCCTGGGAATTGCCAAATATCTGGAATGGCGCTCGCCTCCTCTGACCTTGTCTGACATTGGAGAGGAGTTCAGAACAGCTTTCAAAAACATCCGCATTTTATAAATTGATTGAAAATGAGAGCATCATGCCTCTTCGGGCGGGACTATTGCGCTGTTCCCTGCCTCGTCCTCAATTATTATCCTGAACTGGATCTTGCCATCCATGGCGAGCTTTATCCTCTCAACGGCCTTCCTGGCACGCTCCTTAACAATCCCTTCAGAACCTCTGTAGAGTTGCTCAGCAATAGCTAGGAACCTGTCTAAGACTCCCTCTACATTTGTTATGAAAGCCTCAGATCTTGGACCCGGTCTCAGCTCAAGCCCAAGCTCTGGAATGAGTACGGTTGACGTTGTGGACCTGATCACCCTAGCCGAGAGGTCCCCCACTTTCCTCACACTGTACTCAACCTTAGACGGTCCTGAGTACTCGAGCGCAACCGTGTCAAATACCCTGTACCCGCACTGTGAGCAGAGCATCGATATTATCAGCATCCTTCCGAAACGGGGTATCTTGACGTATAACTCCTTGACTTCCAGGGTCTCCCTGCCGCAACTCGCGCAGAGCGCCCTGTAAGTGTTTTCCCTTCTCTCGTCGGGGGTCTCTGGAATCATAAGTCAAAAAACGAAGATCCTATTTATTTCCTTTATTTTTCTTCCACAGAGTCACACATGAGGGGGTGTTGGCTTTTGGCAGCTACTACCAAGGGATTTATAAGAACAATTTTTAAATTGATGAGATTTCGGTTAGTTCACAGCTTAATATTGAGCAACTCAATTATGAACGGGGGCTTTGCAAGTGAAAGGTTTTGAGATCAAACTGGTTCCCATAGGGGTGGTCAAGGTAAACGAGAGGGATGAGGAAGTCAGATACTCTGTGAAGGGGGTCCAGGGGGTCGTTGAAGTGTTCGAGGAGTATGCCGACGGCCTGAAGGGCATTGATGGCTTTTCCCATCTGATCATCTTGGCTTACCTTGACAGGGTCTCAGGTGCATGTAGGAAGACACTCCTGGTGAAGCCACGTAGGTACTTGAGGCTGGGGATAGACCCCAACATGATCCCGACGGTCGGGGTTTTCTGCACAGACTCGCCGCACAGACCGAACCCAATCGCGCTGAGCATAGTGGAGCTACTCAAGACAGAGGGTAGAGAACTCCATGTGAGTGGCTTGGATCTCTTCGATGGCACACCCGTGCTGGACATTAAGCCATACACAGAAGCAAGGGTGGTTAATGACCTGAATTACCCGAAATGGTACTCAGAACTGTTGAGGATCGTCAAAGAAAAAGCAGGCACCGCAGTCGAGCCCTGATGGTCCCTCGTAAAAAGGAGCTCCATCTCTGGCGTTGGTATTAGCCCGATTCTATTGTTTGACTATAACCTTAGCAGGTTATGTTTCATGATCAAAATGATTAAATCTTGGCACCATAATCTAAACAGATAAGAGGTATTAATTATGGAACTCTCTGCAATTTTTAATATTGTCTACTTTTTCTTTGACATGATCAGATCTTTCATAAGCTTCATAGTGGAGAACACCATATTGAGAGGAAGGCCAGACCTTGCAAATTCCTTCTCCTCTGCGATCACACTCTTGATAACTGTCACAGCCATATACATCCTCTTGGTATTTGTTACGGCGGCAAAGAAGGCGATAGGGATCATCCTTCTAATCGGATGGGCCCTCCTGATCATTAGCCTAGTTCTCGCAGGTTTCGGAATTTAGGTCTATTTGAGTTTGCTTCTCTCTCTTTAAGTTTGCAAGTGTTGCCTCACATCAATTCTGATCTACACGTCATCTCTCCTTTCAAGACTCAATCCGTGGTGGCTTATCGGTCCAATAGCTCGATCTTCATGGTAACAAGATCTTGCCGATCAGGCATATTCCCGAGGCGTCTATGCAGAGCAGATCAACCTAGCCGGTGTGGCGGGGCGGGGAGAACCCCGCCCCCAGCCCCCCCGGAGT
>CAZZJY010000143.1:0-3309 GCA_964654895.1 uncultured Nitrososphaerota archaeon | reverse complement strand
ACTCACTTGACCCCTTCGACCCGCTATATCGCCCCACGGTGCTCGGCTCCCACCTCATCGCACTCTTATATTTCTAACCACTGAAAAATAAACTTTGCAAATTGAAAAAGCAGCCTACCTCCATCAATCCAAATCTAGAGTTCAATTTTTAAATTAAAAAGTTCTATTAGTGTCCTAACAGTGGCGAGAGGTCACATTCAAAAGCCCCGACAGGAAATTCCAGACCAAAATTCACGAGCACCTGGGGCGAGATCTCTCCGACCACGCCGATCTCAGCACCATCGACTATAATTCTCGCAGTGCGCCCTTCTAGGAAAGGCTGTCCGTGGTGCGGCTCGAATTTTATCGACTTTGACAAGTTGACAAACAGAGAGGCAGCCACCGCTTGTATGTCCTCGTAGCTCACCTTATGGTCAGCAATAACTGCTGCCAAGTGAGTTGAAACTTTTGGCAAACCTTCTTCAACGAAAACTACATCGCCGCATTCGAAAATTCGCTGGGGGTAAGCATGGTGTATGTTTTGACCCAAAAATTGTAAAAGTTTGGGCAAGATGCGATCCCTGAGGGCTGCGAACTCGGATGATACTGGGTTAATCAGTTCTACAAGGTCTCTTTTACCCATTAGCGTCCTATCTTCTAAGACTGACTTGTTGCTGAGTAAGTATGTGATTACCTCTTGAAAGCCCATGCCAATCATCAGATCTCTCACTCGCTTCCTTATTCTACTCCCTGGGAGTGGTTTCCCTATGGTTGCGACTCGGGGCACCTCTAGCTGTATATTATTCAGACCGATAGCTATCACAATGTCTTCCACCAAATCAACCTCATGAAGAATATCTGCCCTATAAGGGGGCGACAACACAACAAATTTTCCCTCTCTCTCTTCAACGTCATGCCCCATCTTTCTTAGTAGACTTAAGGTCTCTTCTGTTCCCAAATCTAGGCCTGAAACTTTCTTTATCGTCGATGGGCTCAAATAAGTGAGAATAAAGTCAAGTTTTGGTGTTATAACCTCTCGCCCTTCGTACGCCACTTCTACTTGCTGAACAGTCCCACCTCTTTCCATTAACGATGTTACCAAAATATTTAAACAAAGGTTTATTGTACGCTCTTCGGTCCCCGTGACATCAATTATAAGGTTTTTTGTGTCTTCTGTTACCTTTGTGTCTTCACTGTTTATTATGGGGGGCATGGATAGGACTCTTCCTTTTGAGTCCCTTAACAATGGATATTTTTTCTTCCCCTCTAATATCCAAGCGTACTCTGATCCCTTGGGAGTTCTTTTCAGTATCTCGGAACCGCTCATAACCTCATTGAAACCCAGAGGGATGAATCTTATATCATCAGGGGGGACTGCGGCATAATTAAGCGGAGGGGAGATCTTATCCATGTCATATATTCCAATCGAACCCTTCCTCCTATTGGAGCAGTAGGTGCTATGAAGTTTCTCCTGAAGTTGCATCATCTGGATCAAGGCTTCTTCATCTAAACTCACATCACGGACAACCGCCGACACTATATACGGGCGGACTTCTGCCGTAGACGGGTCAACCCTAATACTAACTGGTCTTGCGCCTTGGTAGTATTTGATCCTCAGTCCTGATCCACCATGGTAGAGCCTCACGCCCCGCGCGATCCCTTCGCTGCTGAAAAAATCAGGTCTGTCCGAAGTGACTTCCAACGTTATCTTGTCTCCAACTATCTGCTCTGGCTCGCATTTCAAGGCAGAGAGCGTTTCACAGATTGCGTCCTTTTCGAGATTGAGCCCAATGAGTCTTTTAAGGTCTCTCATGTCGATATTTATTGTAGGCATATTCAAAACCACCCCTTCTCTCTTAACATGCCTAAGTTTGAAGTATGAAGCTCGCGGATGTCATCAACCCCCAGCCTGATCATTGCTAGGCGGTCTATACCGAATGCCCACGCTATCACGGGGAAATCTATACCTAGTGGCTTCGTTACCTCCGGTCTGAAGAGTCCAGAACCCAAACACTCTATCCAGCCGAGGGTTGGGTGCTTTACGTACGCTTCTATGCTAGGTTCGGTGAACGGGAAGTAGCTCGGCTTAAACTTTATCTCCTTGAACCCGAGCTGCAGCGCGAATTCGTTGAGTATCCCTAATAGGTGCCTAACATTGATTCCATGATCCCCCATTATCCCATCAAGCTGGCAAAACTCCACCATGTGTTTTGAGTCGATCACATCCGGTCTGAATACCTTTGAAAGGCAGAAAGCCTTGACTGGTGGGGTTTTGTGTTGGGACAGATACCTCACCGAGACAGAGGTTGTTTGGCTTCTAAGAATTGGGCGGCTCGCTACCTCTCTGCTCCATTTGTAACCCCAGCCCTTAGATCCTGTCCCCCCTCCATTTTCATGCACTTCCTTGACCTTGGATACCAGGTCCTCTGGGGCATCGATGTGATGCAGGACCCCTTTGACTTGAAAGCTGTCGTGTATTGCTCTAGCTGGGTGGTCTTGGGCTTGGAAAAGCGCATCAAAATTCCAGAACTCGCTTTCTACGTATGGTCCAGAAGCCTCCTCAAAACCCATGGCAAATAGGATCTCCTTGACCTCCTCCAAGAACTCTAAGTATGGGTGCTTTTTACCAATGATGATCACTGGGGGTGAGGCTCTAACATCATAAGGTGAAAACCTCAAATTACGCCATCTTCCTGTCTTCAAAATTTCAGATGTGAGGACCCTACATGTCTCTAATTCTTGAGCTGGCGCCTCTTTAATTAGTTCGACAAAAAGGGTCTTTGAACTCTTTAAAGACACCAGCCCCCTCTTCTCTAGCTCTTTAACCATCTCCAACTCCTTGGAGGACAGAGACGCCTTTTCGGGTCTCTCTGAGATCTTTTTGATCAACCCTTCCATTTCAGGAATGACTCTTTTCTTGAGTATGACCTTGGGCGTCCTGCCTGATCTGTCAATTTCTATTATCCCGTGCCTCTTCCCCCAGCCCAGAGCTGCCGAGATCTCATGCTCATCAAAATTTCTCTTGAGTTCCTCTAGCCCAACTCCTCCTTCTATAGAACTCAAGATTTTACAAAGGCGAGTCTCTGGTAGGCCTATCTCTACACATCTCTTGCCTTCTTCGGTGAGCTCATACCACTCCTTTACGATCTCTTTAGTTCTCACATAGCCCTTATCTTTCAGGAGTGATGATAATGGGAAGATAGATGAAATGGGCTCATTAAGATCTGCTGCCAAAGAGGCAGCGTCTGCCTTCCCGCCCAACCTTTTTAACGATTCGAGAAGGCGCACCTCTGACAGACTCAAGGACATCGTCCAACCCCCGATGAAGCT
>CAZZJY010000142.1:0-6510 GCA_964654895.1 uncultured Nitrososphaerota archaeon | reverse complement strand
GGAAAGCGCCGCGCCCCCCGGGGGGGCAGGCCGGCGCCGCTTGCCGCGTGGGCCTCCCCGCCGCGGAGGGAGTCTGCCCGCCTGTCCAACAGAGGCTCGATGTCGAGCGGACCGTAAATCTCCTCCCTGAACCACTGATCTTCCAAGATGGTCGGGTTTATGGACTGAAGGATCTCCCTGACGGTCTTGTCTGTATTCGGGACGACGTACTGGGGCTTGTAGCTGATAGTTATCCCGAAGTCCTCGACGTAGCCCTCAGTCGGCTTTGTTACGCCTGCGATTACCTTGACGAATGTTGTCTTTCCAGTCCCGTTTGCGCCCACAATGCCAACGACCTCGCCCTTGTGGATGGAGCCAGGGAGGGCAGTCAATTTGAACTCCCCGAGCGACTTCTTGAACGGGGGCCACTCGACTAATGTGTCCTCCGAGCGCCACTCGCTCGGCACAGGGGAAAGGTTGAACTTGATCGGGTAGGGTCTGAAGCGGATGTTCTCGTCGGGTATGTAGCCGCCTATGTAAAGGTTTATGCCGACCCTCACGCCGTGGGGCTTGGAGACTATCCCGTAAACTCCGGCCTTGCCGTAGAAGAGGCAGACATGATCCGAGAGATAGTCAAGGACCGCCAGGTCGTGCTCTGCGACAAGCACATACTTTGATTCCCTCGCCAAGTTCCTGATGAGGGATGCCATCTTAAGCCGCTGGTAGACATCCAAGTAGCTCGACGGCTCGTCGAAGATGTAAACATCTGCGTCCCTCATAGCAACGGCTGCTATGGCGACCCTTTGGAGCTCGCCGCCGCTGAGGGAGTGTATGTCCTTATCCAAGAGGGGCTGCAAGGAAAGGCATTCTGAGACCTCGTTGAGGGCACCCCGCTCGTCAATCCTAGCAAGGATCTCCTTGACCGTGCCCGTGATTCTTTTGGGCGCCTCGTCAATGTACTGGGGCTTTGTGACAACCTTCAGCTTCTTCTCGGATAGCTTCTTGAAATAGTCGTGGAGCTCAGAGCCCCTGAAGAACCTCAGGATCGATTTCCAGTCGGGGGGGCAGTCGTAGAGCCCCAGGTTGGGCCTGATCTCCCCTCCCAGAATCTTGAGGGAGGTTGACTTTCCCGCCCCATTTGGACCCAAGAGACCGACGACCATTCCCTCCTTGGGGACTGGGAGGCGGTAGAGCTTGAAGGTGTTGGGACCATACCTGTGGACGCAGAGCTCCTCGAGCTCGTCAGGGAGGTTAACTATCTTGATTGCGCCGAACGGGCACTTTTTCACGCAGATGCCACAACCCGTGCACAGGCTCTCGGCAATTATTGGGCGGTCCATCTCTGGCTCGTATTTTATTGCCTCCGCCCCGGTCCTCACAATTGGGCAGAACCTGATGCACTCCTTGGTGCAGTCTCCTGGCTTGCAAAAGTCAGGATCGAGGACTGCAACTCTGACCAAGGAGACCACCGATCAATGGCCGTTGCCCTTCTACTCAAATTCAGTCTCTTCGGTGGCACTTTCTTCTTCTGCGGTCTCTTCATAGTTCTCAAGGAAGAGCTCGTAGTAGTCTGCCATGAGCTCCCTCTCTTCTTCCTTCCTCTTCTTGACTATCTTTGCGGGCTCTTCCACTATGAGGGTCTTCCTTCTCTTCCCTTCCTCGACGGTTTGAACTATCTTGTAACCCTTAGATTCGCTTGCGAGTTTCTCAAAACCACATGACTTGCATACGAGGTAGGTCTTCTCGCCCCTCCTGTCGGGAATTAAAAGTTTGCCGCATTTTGGACAAAATTCCAAGATTGTTCACCTAAAAATAGGAGAGGATATTACCATTCCTCTTCCTCGAAGTCTTCCTCTTCCTCAGGCCATTCCTCTTCCTCTTCCTCAGGCCATTCCTCTTCCTCGAAGTCTTCCTCCTCGGTCCAGTCTTCCTCAAAGTCTTCGTCTAGTTCCAGGTGGTACATTTTTTTAACCTCCGAGAACGCGATGAGATTTTGGCAGGGTTGTGGTATTTAAGTCTACCGATTTTATCCCTTTTTGGCGATGCATTATTCTGTTCTGGTCTATTCTGGGAAGGGGATAAAGATCAGGTGCCTGATGCGGGAGGGTTAAACTAATGATTTCCGGGAGCGTGAGGAGAGTGGGGCTTTTTAAGCGGTCAGTAGATTGAATGATCAGGAAAGGGTGCTAGGGTTGGGTTTGAGGGTGAGGGTGACTGAGGTCGACGAGGATAAGATAGTGGAAATTGGAGGTATCGTGAGGCTGGGGGGCGTAATAGTGTACCCCACCGAGACAGTCTACGGGATCGGGGGTGACCCCTTCAGGGAGGATGTAGTCAGGAGGGTCTTTCAGATCAAGAGGAGGGGGGATAAGGAGATGCCAGTGTTGGTTTCAAGTCTGGAGAAGGCGATGGAGCTCGCCGAGTTCGATGACAGAGCGTTGACTCTAGCACGCCTCTTCTGGCCAGGTCCGCTGACCCTCGTATTGAAGAAGAGGTCCAAGTTCCCATGTGAGTTGACCGCGGGGAGGGACAAGCTGGGGATTAGGGTTCCGAAGCACGTTGTTGCCCTGAAGATAATAGAGGCAGCGGGCGGAGCCATTATAGGTACTAGTGCCAACATATCCGGCAGACCCCCGCCGAGAAGTGTCGACGAGCTCGACCCTGTCATAGAAAATGAAGTGGACCTTGTCGTTGATGGTGGAAGGACGGAACTTGGGGTGGCTTCAACAGTCGTTGAGCTGGTCCCGGGCGCAGGAGGTCACAGCGAGGGGATTAAGGTAATTAGAGAGGGCGCCATAAAGGCTGAGGGTTTGATCGAGGCGGTTAGAGGGGTAGTGCTTTGATGGAGTTTAACCTGATAATAACGACCCAGAGAGGTAACGAGACAAGGTGCGCCAAGGAGATCATGGTCCTCGCGAGGAGTTTGGAGGTAGAGGACATAGATTTTGCCAGGACGAGGTTTCCTGGGCTACTGGTTGCGAGGCTGGTAGGAGACCCAATTGAGTTCGTGAGAAGAGCCAAGAGGGTGATGGAAAAGGACCCGTGGGCCTTCAAGTACATTCAGAGGCTTGTGCCAGTGCAGAAGGTCTGCCATGCGGAGATCCCGGCCATGAAGGAGGCGTTGAAAGAGCTTGTAGATAGAATACCACAACAATCCTCATTCAAGGTCGTGGTGAACAAGAGGGGGAGTACACTGAGGAGGGACGAAGTGATAAGAGAATTAGCAGCACTGATAGAGAGGAGGGTAGATCTGGAGAGACCTGACGTGGTGCTGCAGGTGGAGATCATTGATGATGATGCCAGCATATCCTTGCTTTCGGAAGACGACATTGTTTCCCTCACGAAACTCCAGGAGAGAGCCCTAGAAGGTTAGGATAAGTCCAACTAAGTTTCTTTCCCCCAAGACGTTATTCCCTGAAGGTGTGAGCTGCTAGCGGTTTAGGTCAGACATGGAGACCCTCTCCAAAACGAGCGACTGGATTGTCGATGCCATTGAGGGGTGGAGCTTCCTTGCTATTGAGAGCTCGGGCTCACCTATTCCGAAGGCGCTCATTATCTTGTGGACCTTTTCCCCGCTCAGCTCCATGAGGGAGTCGTCCTCTATCCCGTAATTTCTGAGTTTGACCAGCGTGGTTTCCAGAAGCTCCTTGGAGTCTGACAGCACCAAGATCGCACATCTTCCTAGGGCAGATGGACCAACCGTGTTGATCGCGTCCTTTATCTGCCTCTTTGCCGAGGCGTACAGCAGAGCCTCCATGGCAAGCGATCTAGCAATATTCCTGCCTTCCTTCCATGCCCTGATAGCCATTTCTATTGCCAATATCAAATGCTCATATCCGGCGACGAGATCGGCGTCCATAATCTGGAGCCCAAAACGACCCCTCGGCGCTAGTGAGAGGATCTCTTGGATTTTTGAAGGGTCGTGAAGTCGCATAGGGATTATGGCAAAGTGGATTCCCTCATGGAAGCCGGTCAGCAAAGGACCTCACTTCTGGGAGTTCTTTTGGAAAAAGTACCTATCTACAAGTTCCAGCGGCAGACCGGTGGAGGCCAGCCTAGACCTGAGTTCTAGGGGATCCTTAGTCTCCTCGCGCCAGATCCTTATTAGGTGCTCTATGGTCTCCCTGATCTCCCAAGGATATATTATCCACGCATCGGTCATGCTCGCGTAGTAGTCGGGCTTTATTTTGGACCAAGGCTTGTAGTGAATGGTCGCAACCCTAGTCTCTCTGGCACCCTGGGACGATATGTGATCCTTCGCAAGGATTAGGCTCTCGCCCGTGTCTGCAACGTCGTCGGCTATTAGCACGACCTTGCCTGCGGGCGATTCTGAGACCGGCTGCGTTATCCGCGGTTTCCGGTCCCTCTCGCCCACCGCCTTGTAGAACTCTATCTTGAGCGATGCAAGGTCTTGGACATTGAGGAAGTCGGACAAGATCCGCGCGACCACCCAGCCACCCCTGGCGATACCGACTATCATCTCCGGGTAGAAGTTGCTCTCGGAGATCTTGTTTGCCAGTGTGAGAAGGGAAGAGTGAATGTCATCCCAAGTAAGTGCGACTATCTTCGTAGGTAAACCCCCTTATCCCCCATGCACGGAGGGAAGAACTGTCACCTCATCGCCTTCCTTCAGCTGGGCTTTCATCCCGCCCAGGAGCGATGCATCGACACCGTTTAAGAAAACTACAATGTCAGGCCTCAAGCTGCCGTCATCCTCGAAGAGCCTAGACTTCACTTGGGGAGGCTCTATCTCCCTCAGGTAGTTGAACAGGTCGCCCAAGGAACTGGCATTTACAGTGACCGCTCTGGTGGGCTCGCTTGATAAACCCTTCAGGACGGCTAGGTACCTAAGCTTGACTGTTGGTATCGCTGAGACCCCCACCAGACGTTCTTAGTTCAAAGATATAAACTTCCTCCTCGTACCTCCTCCCGCCTATGACGATGCCGCTCTTCATTCTTTGAAAAGTCCCCCTCGAGAGCAGCTCCTGGAGTTTCTCAGAGGCTTCCTCGGCGCTGCCTTGGAGCCAAGAGAGGGGCACATTTATGCCCATGGGCCTGTATGGCAGGACATGGCGAGTCGATTTTTTTGGGAAGAGTTTGTTGTGCTTTATGGTAAGGATGACCTCCTCCTTTGTTATGGGTGGCGGGGCCATCACTGCTGCCGCCTCTCCCGAAGAGAGCATTTCTACCGCGTCCAGCTCGGTGGCATAGGTCACCCCGTACCCTCTGCTCTTGAAGCCCCCCTCAAGGAAAGCCATAAACTGGTACGCATCATGAACATCGATTTCCATCTCTGGCTCCCAGTCGAAGACGTAGGACTCGCCTCTCGTGAGTATTGAGAAGCAGACATCCCTCACATTCAGCAACCTCAGCGCCTCGTCTCTACTGGTCGGTCTGAGCTTCATGAGGCGAAATAGGGCAGTCGGCGGAGGTTTGTTCAGGCAACGGTACCAACAGCCCACTCTGATGCTCTGAGAGTTGTAGTTGTAGAGGGCTGCCGGGACTGAGCTGCAGCCGAGCTTCTTTAGTGCCCAGTACCTGTGGGTGCCGTCCAGAATTGTCATTGAGCTCTCGTCCACCAGTATAGGATCGTGCACGGCGCCCTCGAGCTTGAGGGAGCCCACGATCCTCAAAAGGATCCAGCGGTCGTATTCTTCATGCGGGCGTATTTCGTCTATTGGGAGAATAACCAGGCGAGGAATTTGGTGAGACATAAACTTCCCCGCTTTTTGGTCAGTGGAGGTGCTTGCTCTTCATAGTAGCCTCAGGGCAGGTCAACCTCCTCATCCCAATATAGAGTATGGAGATTATGGTATAAAAAGAGTGCTATCGCGAAAGAGTCGAAACAGTTCTTACTCTGTGGTCTTTTCGATTCCGCCAGCAGACCCCTCTGTGGAGCCGGTCTCTTGAGGGGCAGGCTCGGAAGGCGCCTCTGGTGCCTTCTCTTCACTCCCAGCCATCTTTGCCAGCTCTGCCTCCTCTGCCGCGATGGCTTCTTCCCTCTTCTTCTTCGAGACCAGAAGCCTTGTTATGTACCCAGCTACCCTGTTCCCCAGGTGTTTGCTCCTGATATCGGAATACTGGTAAACGAGCTTCTTGTTGGTCTCGAAGTCTGTCGTGAAGACGCTGGGATAACGTTCGGTAAGCTCAACGGCTATCGCTTTCACCTTGCCGATCCTGACTTTACCCATGCAGCACACCACGTTTAGAGAACCGATATAAAAACGACAATTTAAGATTTTTGATTTTAGTGCCAGTCTGAAAGAGCGGACCAGATGGCAGAGGCAAAGATTTTATATGGTTGACAAAGATACATGAGGGGAGAGGTTTATGGCAGACATTTCAATATCGGCAATTGATAGGATAATGAGGAAGGCAGGAGCTGAGAGGGTCAGCGAGGAGGGTGCAATCACGCTCAGGGAAGTGCTGGAGACCCTCGCGCTGGACATCTCGCGGGAGGCGATAGCCCTAGCAAAGCATGCGGGCAGAAAGACTGTCAATGCGGAGGACATAAAGCTGGCAAGCCGAAAG
>CAZZJY010000141.1:0-5315 GCA_964654895.1 uncultured Nitrososphaerota archaeon | reverse complement strand
GAAGATGGCGCGCTGCCCAGGCTGCAGCCCCGCCACCGGTACGCCGGGGTACCCGTCCGGGATCTTGGTGTAGTTCACTCTGAGGTAGTCGACCCTTCCCCACTGCGGGTTTGAGTAGAGTGCGTATCCCGGCCTGCTGCGGGCGAATGTGTGAAAGGTAATTACTATGCTGTCCACCTGGGTGAAGGCGTCTGCGTAAAGGTTTGATATGACGACATTCAGGGAGGGCGCCGTCGACCTTGCAGACTGCGCTATGGAGGTCCAGGTAGTGCCCCTGACCGTGTACACGATGATCTCGCCCCACCCTTCCAGCAGCTTATCCGCTGTGGCGTAATATGTGAATGACCCGTCTGCCGCCGTGGAGACCGTCATGTTTCGGACCGTTGCGTTTAAGTCGTACCTCAGGTAGTACCATGCCTCCATAGTAGGGCACTCGCTGAACGGCGGATAATAGTAGTATAGCTGCGGCTCGTCGAACCTGACGTACCCCGAGGAGGACGAGAAGGTCGGGGTCTGTCCGCCACTGACTAAGTTGTATGAGAACGTCCACCCTGCAGTCGTCGAGCACTCGCTCCCAAGCGTCCCCATCTCAGCACTAATTCCTGTACCTTGCTTTATTAGCACGCCATCAGAACCATAGACGAGTCTGTCATTCCAATCCAGGTCGCCCGCGTAGGTTGCCAAGCTCCTCAGGTATGGCCTACTCACCACCTCAACAGTTCCGTTGAACGGCTGCTGGATCTCTGACTTTTGTACCTGTATGTCATTACCTGTGCTTACTACAGCCTTCCTCAAAACATCCCCATCATATACCTTGACGATGTCATTTATGGGGACCCCTTTGATGGTGAAGCAGGTTTGTTGCTGAGTCTGGGTCAATTCGAAATAATTCCCTTCATTATAGTAAATCAGGGTTGTATTGGGGTGGAATGTCCCTCTCTTCACATAGGTGCAGTCTACGAGACCAACCAGTGTGCCATTAAAGGGCTTTGAAGATCCGGGAATGTCAGTCCTGATGTACTCCCAATGCGCTGTCTTGCCATTGTAGCTGTAGTACCTCGTATTGGTCAGCAATATGTGCTGGATGGGGGCAGAGGAACCTGTGGTGGTCCAGGTCCCGACGTATGCCCCGCTGGAGTTTATTGTCCAGGTGGACCCAGTCCTCTTGATCTGAATTGCGAGCGAAGCAGTTCCAGGTAGGGTGTTTGCACCGGTCGCCCATGTCGAGCCTTGGCTGACGCCACAGGACCACTGCGGGTTGCTGCCCGCCCAGGCGTCACAAACTCCGGCATATACCACTACAGATCCAGTGGAGTCCAGGAGCGCCAGATAGATCTCCGCCAGATCTGATGATTGACCTATGTAAGAGAGCTGCGCCTCTACCATCAGATCCCCTGCCGTCGATGGGACCCTTAAGCGGGCACCGCTCCAGGATCCCCACGTGCTCGGTTTGGCAACTGCCGTCAACCTTCCATCTCCCTCATCAATAAAGTCCAAGTTTACAGATTCCCAAGGTTCAACTATGCCGTCGTCAAACTCGTCGGATATTGGCGACCTGTTCTGAAAGGAGAATGACATTCCTTGAAGCGGGGAATCTGTCCTCAAGATCTCCCTCCCCGAAGTATCAATTAGCGACCAGTTCCCGCTTGGGAGACCTGAGAATGTGATATCTTCATAATTGGCATTTCTCAGGACCACCCTGTCAATATTTATCCAGTACTCATAGTCCGAGTAAGGCTGGATCGGGTTGTACTCCCACACGTAGAAACCTATCTCGATCTTGGCTGGCGATGTGTAGAAGATTCCGCTAATCATCACAGAGGTCCCATTGTCGTATGAGAAATATGCCCCCGAATCGTTCTGCCACAGCTTGATGTTAAGGCTATTCAGGTAGAGGTTATCGGCTGTCTTGTTGTACCCATAAATCCATGCAACGATTCGCCTTATCGGGTTGTTGTATACGACTTCTGTAGCGAAGATCTTAGCGCCCTTTCCATCATATAGGGATAAGCTGACGTGGAGCTCCGGCGAACCAGCCACCCCGCTACCCGAGGCTCTGAAAGTGGATATTGGCACATACAGCTCAAAATGAGGGCCAACGGTGCCCACACTTTTCCACATTTTGAAATTGTAAACCGATCCGCCTGTTCCGTGGAACCAGTTGTGCCACTGCAAGTACCCTGAATCCGTGACCCCACACCAAAGGTAGCCTGACCATGAGGGGCACGACCCGGTAGACTCCCACCCGTTATGATCCGCCCATTGATCTGCAGCGGAATACGGTGGCAAGTCAAACTCTTCGCAGAAAGACGCGTAACTGGTGTTGCAAAGGGCAGCCTCCTGACCGGAAGGACCATCTCCGAGAGAGAGCACGACATCTTCGCCGCTGAAGTAAGTCACATAGCCCGAAACTGATACATGGGAAGGACTAACAATGATGAATACTGTGAAGGCTACCAGCAAAAAAGGAGATCTGACTCTAACCATAAACGAACACATCTCCGCCTCGCACAATCCCAAAGTACCAGGCGTTGGGGACGATAACACTGACCTTACCATTCATGGTGGTAAGTGGGACTAAGACTGTGGTTACATTGGAACGGAGATCTCTTAAAGCCTCTCCTAAGAGAGTCCCGCCCGAATCAAAGATCCTCGCCAAACTGAGCTGAGGTACGCCGTAAACTAAAATGTAGGGGAAGCTCTGGGGAGGACTCCAGGGTGTAGCCGTGATCGAAGCACCCTGTAGTATGTACTTATAACCAATAGACACTGTGCCTGAGTAGCTCCATGCCTGGGAATCCTTGGTGTAGGCAATTATGTAGTACTCTCCCATCTCTCGGTTGAAGTCTAATGTTCCCGTTGTGCTCTTTGAGACCACGTTGAAGTCCTGATCCGCCAGCACGACCTCACTCTCGGGGGGCAGATTGAGCACTCTTATGGCACCTACCGTGCTGGAGGATGACTTATAAATCACACCATAGGTGAGATCTCTGAGACCCCGTGGCTCCAGCCTACCGACCCCTGTGCCATCAAATGGAAGGATCGCCGCCCCTCCCTTGGAGAGGTCTGAGAGCGCCTTGAGCGAGGCGTTGATGTAAACTTCGGCGACGAGATCAGGATCTGTACTCCTCGAGGCTGCGGCACCGGCACCCTTCAATATAGAGCGGTAGGTCTCCTCACTCAAGTCCTGATTTGGGAATGGCTCTACGTTAACTGGTGCTATGAAGTACATCATCATGAAGAAGTACGAGGTCAAAATCAGAAATACGCTCAGGGCGGTAAGTGTGAGTGCGAAGCCCCTGCGGGCCCTCAAAGCCTCTCAACCTCTATGGAGATCTTCTTGACCTTGCCAAACATCTCAACCGAAAAGATCACCCTAGAAAGTTCTGGGTGGATAGACGCCGGGGTGAGGCAGATTTTGGAGCTGTCGTAAACTATCTGTCCACATGAGGCAGTCCTCACTATAGAATGGGCGTCGTGTATGTCTAGGATTCCGGTCCCTTCAAAAATCACTGAATCTGAGGTGAAGGTTATATCACCCGAGGGCAAGTTGACAATAATTGTAAGAGAGGTCCCGGGATCAGAGGCGAACAAATACTCCACGCAGTCATGTATTGTATTTAACACGCGCATTTTGAGAACAGAATCGTCATATCTGATCTTCGAGATGAAAACAAGGGAACTGCTCATGAATATGCTAGTTATGGATAACAACGTCACAGTCAACAAGATCAGCGTGAGAGGTGCGGCTTGGGCCGTACGCCCTTCTGAAACAGTCCTAAAAACTCTCATCGCGCCCTCACCTCGTCAAGGTCAAAATAACGATCCTGGGATCAAATCTGCCCTGATAGCCGCTCAAGAATATGAGTGCTGATGAGGTTCTCCCTGACCTAAACTGGTGGTCCACCGACCATAGCGGCTTCCAATCACACGTGTAGACGCCTACTCTGAAGCCCAGCCCGGGAGGGAGTACGTGCGCCACTACCCTCTCGATCCTGTCATACTCTTGGGAGAACACCATGGATGAGAGCAACCCCTTCCTCTCAAGACAGAGCAGAAGGTTTGAGGAAAGCTCCCCTAATTCTTGGGAGCTCCCCGTCACAGCGAAAGAACTAACATGCCCCAGTATCACAATTACCGCGGTCATGAGTATTATTATGGCAAATACGCAATCGTAGATCCTTGCAACTCCATCGTCCATCTAACCGATCACCACCCTCAGCAGAACAAGGTTGCCATCATCCAGCAGCACTAACCTATCGTATTCGCAGGTTCCGCCCCCTTGGAGTGGCGCCCCAGAAGTCCTCATGTCCAGTAAAATCAGCTCACCCGCATCGTTCAGGTACAGGTATGATGCGTTGATCCAGATCTTTGTGCCTTGAGGGGCTCCGTATAGCTCTGGACTTGATGAGGGGGTCCAGCTTGCCCATTTCTGGTTAGAGCAGGAATTTTCCATTAATATGGAGCTGGAGACCATGGATGCTATGTTGGTTTTGATTTCCTCGACCTCTCCGCTCACCACAGAAGAGTACGCCCCGAGCAGTATATATTGCGAGAAGGCAAAGGCGCCTAAAAACAGCATAGTCGCGATTATGGCCTCAACGCTCTGATCCATTACTGCCCCCAAAGAGTGAGCGCTCTTATAAAGCCTAGATCTTTAAATAGGAGTATACCGAACATGGAAAGAACTGTGCACACAGTGCTACTCAGAAGTCCGTCCACAATAGATCCTCCGTTGCTCACTTTACCCCCAAGCAAGCCTAGCAAGTAAGAGTTGTACACCACCGCCGTGTAGGCTACTACTATCAGCAAATTGAGCTGTTCGCCTGATATGAATGACATCCCCAGCGGCATGTTAATTATGGTTACAGCTTCTGCCACCCTAGTAAATAGCCTGGCAACAATCTCCACCACTATGGAGATGCTGAAGGCTAGCAGGAGTGTATTTACGTAGCTCATGACGACGAAGAACCGGGTCTGAGACCCCATCGACTTGTGCCCCAAGAACATGTTGGCAACGAGGTCAGAGAGGAAGTCCAGACTCTTCGGGTCAGCCCCCATCATCTCTGACCTATCGAGCAACTCAAGCGAGACCTTTGCTATCCAGGGTCCCTCAACACATGATAGTGCCCCGGCTATAGGGCAGCCGACCTTAAGATAACTAGCCAGCCTGTGAAGTAGCCTGTCGAAGGACGCGTTGAAAGATCTCCCCTCGCAAAGTTTGATCATAGCTACCCTGGGGGAAACCCCCTTCTTCACTTCTTCAGCAATAGACCGCGTAAAGGATGGAAGGGTGGCGATGACCTCTTCTGTCC
>CAZZJY010000140.1:0-2839 GCA_964654895.1 uncultured Nitrososphaerota archaeon | reverse complement strand
CAACGCTGGAAAACCACGCAGCGCTCCTCTCAAAATACCTGAACAAGGAAGTAAACTACGTGGAGGATATTTTTGGTCCCTCTGCCCGCTCTGCCATATCCTCTTCGAAGCCCGGCAGTGTGACCTTACTTGAGAACGTTCGCTTCTACTCCGAAGAAAGTATCGAAAAAGTCCCGGAAGCCCAGGCAAAGACTTACCTAGTGCGCTATCTTGCTCCTCTCTTCTCCCTCTACGTAAATGACGCATTCGCTACGTCTCATAGGTCTCACCCCTCCCTGACAGGCTTTCCAATGGTCTTACCATCATGTGGGGGCAGATTGCTTCAAAAGGAGGTTGAATTTCTCAGCGACGTCATGAGCACCACATCCAAGCCATGTATATTTGTTCTTGGTGGTGGCAAAGTCGCTGACTCGGTTCAGTTGATGGAATCGCTTCTGCCGAAGGGGGTTGCCGACAAAGTCCTCCTAACAGGTCTTGTCTCCCACCTTTTCCTCATAGCGAAGGGGGAGCGGCTCGGAAAGGCCACAGTTAAGATCATAGAAGGGAAGGGGCTGTACCCGCTCCTACCTAGGGCCCAAAACCTCCTAAGAAATTACCCCGACAAAATTGTAACTCCGGTGGACATCGCGATTTTAAGGTCAGACGAGAGGGTTGAACTGCCCCTGGGAGATGGACAAGATCACTCTCCAATATACGATATAGGAAGCAGAACCGTGGAGCTCTATTCGAGCATTATGAGAGACGCCAAGGTTATAATAATGCGCGGTCCTGCAGGTTACATAGAGGATCATAGATTCTCCAAGGGCTCGGAGGAACTGCTAAAGGCGGTGGTCAAAAGCGGGGCCAAAACCCTGCTCGGAGGTGGTCATTTGAGGGCCATATCTGAGAGACTCGGAATAGCCGAAAAAATTGATTACTTCAGCACGGGAGGAGGCGCTTTCATCGCATTTCTCTCGGGGGAGAAGTTGCCTGCTATTGAGGTTCTTGCAGTTTCTGCGCAGAAGTTTAAAGCCGACAGGTGATAATATAATAGCAGGTGTAGAAACATGCCTGTTAAAGTTGCAGTAAATGGTTATGGAACTATTGGAAAGAGGGTCGCCGACGCGATCCTGAAGCAAAAAGACATGGAACTTGTGGGTGTGACAAAGACCAAACCTAACTTCGAGGGGAGAATGGCCGTAAACAGGGGTATAAAACTCTTCTCCACGTCACAAGATCGCCTGAAGGCATTTGAAGATGCAGGTATCAAGGTTCAGGGCACGTTGGAGGACCTTCTCAAAGAAGCAGATCTAGTAGTCGACTGCACGCCAGGTAAGGTAGGTGCGTCCTACAAACCCCTCTACGAGAAGTACAAGGTTAAAGCAATATTCCAGGGCGGGGAAAAGCACGACCTCGCCGGTTTCTCTTTCAACGCGGTCTGCAATTACAAGGGCGCCATTGGAAGAGATTTCGTGAGGGTAGTGTCCTGCAATACCACTGGTCTTTGCCGGTCTTTGTATGCAATAGATAAGGCCTTTGGCATAAAGAAGGCGAGGGTTATCTTAGTGAGGCGTGGTGCCGACCCAGCAGAGGACTCGAAGGGTCCTATCAACAGCATAGTGCCTGACCCTGTGACCATCCCATCCCATCATGGTCCAGATGTTCAGAAGGTGCTCCCGCATATAGACATCACGACAATGGCTTTCGCTGTGCCAGAGACCCTGATGCACGTTCACGTCTTGAACCTCGAACTGAATAACCCTGCGACCGAGGTAGATTTGCTGCAGGCCCTCTCAATATACCCGCGCATAAAGATAATGTCCGCTCAAGACGGACTGAATTCCACCTCCACAATAATAGAATACGCTAGGGATCTGGGCAGGGCTCGTTACGATCTTCCAGAGCTAGTCATTTGGAAAGAGTCTCTGAAGTCCTTTGGCAGAGAGATCTACTTCACTCAGGCTGTACACCAAGAAGCGATCGTGGTCCCTGAAAATATAGATGCCATTAGGGCGATGACAAGGCTGACCGAAGACCCAGATGAATCCATGCGTCTAACCAACGAATCTCTGGGCATAGGGAGGTGAAGAAGATCTTTAAGAACATACTGGTGCCGATCGACGGTTCTCCCGCCTCAATGAGGGCGCTCGACCTTGCTTTAGAATTCGCAATGCGCGACGGGGCGAAGATTACTCTGATGCACGTAATAATTCCTCCTCCAAATCTGACATCTAAACAGGCAATAGATGAACTAAAGAAATCTGGGGAGACAATACTTGAAGCCGCGGAGTCTAGATGCAAGTGTTTCGGTCTGATCACCAAAAAGATCTTAAAGATAGCTGAGTGGAATCAGAGTTCTGTGGCATCAGAGATCTACGATGAAGTTGTCAGGGGGCGCTACGACTTGGCAATACTTGGATCTAGAGGCTACTCAGGTGAACGTGGCATACTTATGGGAAGTGTTACAATCTCTTTAGCCATAAGCCTTCCTTGCACGATCATCATTGTCCGATGACTGGTGGACCGATTGCCTAGGAAAAAAATATCCTTTGGAACAGACGGATGGCGATCCAGAACTGATGTCGATTTTAATCCCTTCAATGTGAGGCTGGTTTCAGGAGCAATTGCTAATTATCTCCTTTTTTTGGGCAAAAATAAGGGAATATTCATCGGATACGACGGGAGGGAGGGGTCGAGATCTTTCGCCAAGATTTGTGCTGAAGTGCTCTCTTCTTTAGGAATACCTTCCTTTCTTCCACCCCGCCCTGTTACCACTCCTATCGCCGCATTCACCGCTCTTCATTTCTCACTAGATGGCGCGGTCATGATAACTGCGTCGCATAACCCTCCTATATATAAC
>CAZZJY010000139.1:0-13445 GCA_964654895.1 uncultured Nitrososphaerota archaeon | reverse complement strand
GTGTAAAGTATTATGGGAGGGGAGAATTTCGATGACACTAAGGTTATTCCAGACTGGATCTTGTAAAGGCTTGCCCCCTCCAATATCAGGGTTGGACCGTTGTTTCTTAGTGTGACACTCACTAGCTCCGCAGTTCTTTTGTTCACTTCGACCCCCAACACATCGACATTCTGCTCGAGCGGGATAGAGGATTGTTGCGTCCTGACGTATAGGTAGGCTGCACCAGTTACCAAAATCGCCGCCGCTAGAAGTATTATTACGAGTTTTGTGGCAGAGATCCTCATCATGACCACCTAGTGGACTGGCGCTGCAGGTCCCATAACTTGCATTATGGCTGGTATCAATGCTACCGTCCCCATGACTGCAAACGCTAGCGCCAATGTTACCAGTCTTCGGATAGCCTCCATCCCCACACCCTCTATCTCTGGCACCCTTTTAATAAAGTGTCTGATTGCAAAGGACCAAACTACCAGGGATATTGCGAGTCCATAACATGCTATAACAACTATGAACATCGGAGCATCATGGAATACGAAGCAATATGGGCAGGGTATTGGAGATTCTGCTGTGAATACAACCCTGCAGCACGGTACTGTCACAGCACTGACGGTGAAGTAGAACCCAAGGTCAAGGGCAAGATCAAGCACAAGGAGCGGCGCCAGCAATAGGAAGAGCCTGGAGAGTGACCGCATCAGCGGGGCGCCCTTCACCCTCCTGTTGAGAAAGTCAAGGCTGAGCCATATTCCGTAGACTAGTAGGACTATCAGCTTGACCCCATTGTCGATCCAAGAGTATGGTGCCCCCGCTTGGTTTACGCCAAACTGGCACATCGCCCCCGGTATTAACGGTATGAGGCTCTCGTTGGTCACCCAAAAAAGTATACTGGCGACTATTCTGGTTATTAGCACCACCCAGACCACTGTGGAGAGGAGGTAGTACTCCTTCTCCAGACCGTACCTCTCTTCAAGGGAAGCCTTTGATATCTTTTTGCTTATGTTGTAGGCTTTCGGGACCGTATAGATCATGAGCGCAAGCCCGAACACTCCTAATATGACCATCACAGCGGTCAGGGAGGTCCATATCATCTTACTACACCTCTTTTCCTGACTGTGTTGTGGCTGGTGGCGCTTGGGCTGGCTTCGGTGGAGGTGCTGCTAGCTTCTTCCACGCCAGTATGCCTATAATCAGGACCGCCACCCCAACGACAACTATGCTTCCGAGGAAGGTCGCCGACGGCGGAACGTACTGTATGCCCATCTGCTTGAGACCCGGTAATGCCTGTGCCACGGTCAGCACTGGCGTGCCTTCAGGCAACTCGTTCTTGAAGACCGCAAGCGGATTGTCTCGGTTCCAGCCATACTGGAGTAGTAGAGCGGCAGAGGTCTCATTTATCGCGATCCTGTTGTTGGCGCAGCTTTTCACCACCTTTGAGCCAAGGAGTATCCTCGCAGTATCTGGGGTCACGCTCACGACTGATCCATCTCTTATCTCAATCACGATCTTTGGCGCAGAGGTCCCGTACCAGCTGTCTAAGGCCTCAATATGTACGTTGGGGTGGGCTGCGACCGACCTCAGCATGCATCCAGGGCAGCAAGTCCACACTCTCTGGTTCGTGTCAACGTCTATCATCTTTATGTTTGCGTCCATTTCGGGTGTTATGATCATGCCGCAGGCCTCGCACCTCGGAGTCCCGTAGTACGTGTAATAGTAGTAGCCGCCTGTACCAATCAAGAGTAGCGCAACCACCACGAATACTCCTAACATTATATATTTTCCCTTCATAAATCACACCCTATGTCATCCTTTGATGCAAAAGTCATAAACGTTATGGAATTGAATTCTTATAATTCAAACCAGAGGACACATATTTATTAGATTCCGCTCCAAATTAGTGGTTGATAAAATTGAGAGGTATCACACATCCCTTCAGGGTAATGTTGCTCGTGGCCACAATATCCGTATTTGGAATCACAGCGGTGGTAGGGGTCTTCCTTTACGCTCATCCATATTTCAACCCCTTCCAGAAGACGCCACTACCACTTGGCTGGATAGACGAGAACACATACGTCTCAAACAACTTCACTATAAGGAGTGGAGAGACTTTCAAAGACATATTTCAGTACAGTGGGGCAGGTGGGCAATCAATAATGATCCTCGGCATTCAGCCTTTGAGTGTCGAGAGTAAGGGCAACATATTCATAAAATTCAACGGGATACCTCTGGGCGAAACATGGATCGAAACTACACAGGTGGTAAACACCTCCATTGCCTCGTGCTGCTTTGTGACACTGATCCAGGCTGGGGTGGACAACGTTGTGGAATTGACCTCCTATGGCTACGAAGGTAAGTTCAGATACCTTGTGATTATTCCCACGAAAAAATAGGGAGGACAAAACATGAAAAAAATCTACCTTATGCCGATTATGGCAATAGTCTTAACCTCCGCGCTCATGATCATATGTATAACCAATCAGGCATCCTGGCAGTACCGGGAATTTTACAAGGACATCAGATATACCATTGGTCTGCCCAGCATAGCCATTGGGACAAACTACGAGGGCACCAGAAACCCTCTTTTGGAGGTTTTTGTCCGGTCCCTTTACGACGTGCCTGGAGGGTACGATTACGTCGTGCCTTCGAGCTTCATAGATACCCCGCTGAAGTTGAGAGAATACCATGAAAGCGTGCCGGGGTTCAACATGACAATAAGGAGGGGCTAAATTGATCAAGAAGCACAGAAACCTGCTACGTTATTCGTTTGATTGCCTCAGCAGATACAGGATGAGAAGCACAGTCATAGTAGTGACTTTCCTTATAGCCACCACCATGGTTTCTGCAGTACTTTTCACTAAGGATGGGCTGGAGAGGGAGGCAGAGATCAGCGTAAAAATGGCTCCTGACCTCACAGTCCAATACCTCAAGGCAGGGCGGGTAGAGCTCATCCCTATGGACTACGCGGATACCATCGCGAAAGTAGAAGGTGTGAAGTCAGTAGTTCCTAGGATATGGGGGTATGCCGGAATATCCACTTACACATTCACTGTTATTGGTCTTGAGACCTCGTCCATCCCTTCATACACGACTTTTGGAAGCATAGAGAGTGGGCGCTTTCTCACACCGGAGGATGCTGGAAAGGGGAACATCGTTATTGGCAAGCTCATAGCAGGTCTTTTGAATGTAAAGGTCGGGGACGACATAATTTTGTTGAGCGAATCCGTGGAGGCCAACAAATTTCATGTAGTGGGTCTGTTCTCAGACGAGTCGTCCATATACACCGCAGATATGATAGTCATGTCAATAGAAGATGCTAGAAAGTTCTTCAGAATGCCCGATGGCTATGTCACAGACTTTGCAGTTTATGTGGAGGATTACGAGCAACCGGCAAACGTTGCCGCCAAGATGTCATTCATGCCGAACGTGAGGATACTTGACCAGGACCTTCTTCTGCGGGGGTATAAAGCTGCCTATGGTGCCAGGGGTGGAATCTTTGTTACGCTGTGGACAATTTTACTGGTTGGGGCAGCGCTTGTTGCCTTCAGCCAGGCAGTTGTTGTAGGCCACGAATCAAAATTTGAGGTAGGACTCCTGAAGACGTTTGGTTTCTCAACACTTGATATTATAGAAGTGAGGCTCGTGGAGAGCCTTGTGCTCGGCTTCTTTGCAACATCCCTTGGCATGGTCCTTGGATATGTATACGCAGCCTATTTCAACGCACCCGGTCTGGTTGACATTCTGCTTGGGTGGGCCTTCCTTCCCAGAGAATTCAGACTTCCTGTTTACGTCAGTTGGTCCTCTGTAATCTCGATATACGCCGTGACTGTTCTCCCCCTCTTGATAACCACAGTTGTTCCTGCATGGCTAAATGCTATCACAGATCCTGAGCTGGCTATGAGGAGGGCTGCCGCATGATAGAGCTGCGCCGAATAACAAAGATCTACAACAAAGGAAAGTTCAACGAGGTTGTAGCCGTTCAGGACGTGAGCCTTGAGATAGAAGACGGCAAGATAGTAGTGCTGACTGGTCCGAGCGGCTGCGGCAAGACCACTCTCCTGAGCATAATGGGCTTGATTTTGACCCCAACGTCAGGCGAGATCCTCTACGACGGCGAACCAGTCTCAGAGTCCTCCGATTACTGGAAGACAAACTTCAGGAGGGAGAACTTTGGCTTTGTATTTCAGCACATAAACCTCCTGCCTCAGTACACTGCCTTGGAAAACATCCTTCTCCCCATCTATGCCAAGGACTCCGATCCTGCAGACTTTATGGATAGGGCTGTCGAGCTTCTGTCTAAGCTGGGCGTTATTGAGAGGGCAAACCACCTCGTGGAACAGCTCTCTGGCGGTGAGCAGCAGAGGGTGGCATTTGTCAGGGCCTTAATTAAGGATCCGAAGTACCTGTTTGCTGATGAGCCGACAGTCTTTGTGGACGAGGAGACCTCTAGAATAATATACAAGCTACTGCAGGACCTCAGGGATAAGGGGAAGACCGTAGTTGTGTCGACCCATGATCCAGAGTTGATAAAGATAGCCGACGAAGTACACAGGATGGACAGAGGAAGATTGGTGCAGACCAAGTAGCTCATTTCGCCGTATTTCTTTTGTGAGCTAATCCACGACTAAAGTCGGTAGATCCCAGCGTACGCCTGAGTCTTGCGTACCCAGTCAAATATGCTGGTTTGGCCCCCACACTTTTATAAAATAAAAGGCAAGTGGCAAAAATCATCCGGTTTGATACCTGAGGCAAAAGTTTTAAATAGTAATATTTTTAATTAAGGAAGTAACACTCTAGGAGTGGAAATCATGCATATCCCTGACGGCTTTCTCAGTCCGGAGATGATCTTGGTCACCTATGTCATCACCGTGATCTTTTGGGCCGTCTCATTCAGGAGGGTCAAGTTCGAACTGGACGAGAGGATGGTGCCGCTTATGGCGCTGCTCACGGCACTCTTCTTTGCCGCCCAGATGATGAACTATCCGGTGGTCGGAGGTACCACCGCGCACCTCCTAGGCGGTGCCTCCCTAGGGATACTGCTGGGTCCTTCAACGGGGCTAATCTCAATGACTATTATACTCCTGCTCCAGTGCCTGCTCTTTGGGGACGGAGGGATAACGGCCCTAGGGGCTAACGTCCTGAATATGGGCGTGGCAGGAGTTATAATTCCATACGTCTTGTTCGTCCTCATAACTCGGGCTACAAAAGGTAATAGGCTTTTTCTTGGCGCATTTGTAGGGGGGTTTGTGGGGGACGTTCTGGCAGCCGTCTTAGCGGGGCTAGAGCTGGGACTTTCAGTTCCTACATTTCTATACGGGATTTCCATATCGGTCCCAGCTATGGCAATTCACCATTCCATAATAGGCGTTGCCGAAGGTCTGGTAACAGGGGCATTATTGAAACTTCTGATCAGCTCGAAGCCTGAAGTGCTGAGCCTAAGCCCCACCTTCAAGTCCCTATCGTTGGAGCTGAGAGCGGTCAAGGAAGGAGGTTTAGCTATTGAAAAGTCTTGAAAGAAGTGTGCTTTACGGACTGATAATTTCACTCGTCTTTGTCACAATTGGAACTTTTTTCCTCTGCGAATCTAATGAGACACTCGATATGGTGGCAGAGCATCTAGGATTCGTGGGTGAAAATATCATTACAGCGCCCTTCCCAGAGTACACAATTCCAGGATTCGACAACGTGTGGGCTTCACTCGCATTAGGAATGATCTCCACAATAATCATATTCGCAGTAGCGTACGGCATTGGAAAGCTGATAGTGAAAATCCGCGCAAAGAGCGTGGCATCTTGATGCCTTCGGCAATTAAGGATCTGGTCAGAGGCCTTGAGGAGATCTTAGAGGCAGACGCGGCGGGCGGATCACGCAGGAGTCTAAGCCCTCTGGCTCTGGTCATAGTCGCCTCGCTGATAGTCCTATCGGCACTATTTGCTAATTCCCTCCTGCAACTTGTAGCCTTGGGAATGTTAAGTACGCTGCTGGCGGCTTCCCTTGGAATCCGGCTAAAGAGGTATTTTACAAAACCTATCGTCCTCTCACTCTTCGTTTTCTTGATATCCTTCCCCGCCGCATTCTTGACAGGAGGGGCGCCTTTATTCACCATTAGCATGGGATCTCTCACAGCATCAGCCTCATTTGAGGGTGCCTATAGGGTTGCCCTATTTGTGATGAGGGTGTGGGTCTGCGTCGCAACGCTCACCACGCTCACCTCAATTTTAGGCATTGATGGGATCTTGAACGTTTTAGCCCAAATGAGGGCCCCCGGAATACTCATCGAGGTGATCTCGCTGACCTACAGGTACCTCTTCATTTCCATACATGAAACCCAAAAAATGCTCTTGGCAAGGGATGCAAGGAGGTTCCAAAATAAAAAATACATCAACGCTCAAGATCTAAGAGATCTTGGAAAGGTGCTGGCAGCTTTATTCATAAGGACCTATGAGCGCTCCGAGAGGGTATACCTCGCCATGAAGGCGAGAGGGTTTGCGCTTGGTAGGGCCCGGCCCTTAAAAAAGCATTCAATCAATTCAAACGACCTTCCAGTCATCTTGGCTGTTTTAGCAGTGATCTTTTTTGCCCTTGTCACTCTTGCCTAATGGGGTGCTTTCTTTGGGAGTTATAGTAGAAGCTAGGAACTTGGAATACTCTTACGCTGGCGGCATAAAGGCTCTGTCGGGAGTGTCTCTTGACGTGTTCGAAGGCGAAAGGTTGGGCATTTTAGGTCCAAACGGCGCAGGGAAATCAACATTGATCTTGCTAATTTCTGGTCTGCTCAAACCCAGCAATGGGTGGGTCAAGGTTTTTGGAAAGGAAACGACCTCAAAGGAATTTGAGAGTGTCAGAAGCAGTATAGGTGTTGTCTTTCAGGACCCAGACGACCAGTTATTTAACAACACAGTCTTCGACGACGTAGCCTACGGTCCGAGAAGCCTCGGCATGGATGAAGATGCGATTAAAAGAATTGTGAACGAGACCCTCACGATTATGGGGATAAACCACCTAGCAAATCGCCCGCCCCATCGCCTCAGCTACGGCGAAAAGAAGAAGGCGGCAATAGCTACAGCCCTCGTGATGAAACCCAAAATCCTGCTTCTTGACGAACCCACGGCAAACCTAGATCCGAAATCAAAGAATGGGCTTCTTCACATTCTTAAAGATCTAAATGGGAGGGGCACCACTCTTGTACTCACAACACACGATGTCGAAATTTTACCCGACTTCATAGAGAGAACGGTTCTGATAAATGGCGGAAGAATCTTGGGCTCAGGATTGGCTAGGGAGGTGCTACGCGACGAGTGGCTACTCCGGGAGGCTTCAATTGAACCTCCCCTCCTAGTCAGACTCTTCGCAAGGTTAAAATCAAGGGGCCTGGTAGAACAAGTTCCATTGACCATAGACGAGGCTGAGAGGGTCATTGATGAGACTCTCAAAAGGTCGGTGAAGGGGCAGTCTGCTGCTCTAAGCAATTAAGCGCGTTTCTTCCAGAAAGCACCAAAATTAAGGGGCAAATCCATGCAAATTTTATTTTTTCTAACAACTATCTCACATTGGATCTATCTTCATGTCGATCTTCGGGGTTCTGGACCGGGGTGGGGCGCCCTCCCTTTGAATGTATGGTCCCCTTCGGTTGATTTCATGAAGCCATTTAACAGAAAAACTTGGGAGATGATGACCAATGACAAATTGGTGAAAACCGAGAAAAAAGTGTGCGTCCGAGCGCTGGAGGCACTAAGTGCAATAATCAGCCTGTCTAGGCGGGGAGTCTATCAACCTGAAACTTGACGGAGCCTTGCTAAAAACCTTTATCTATTGAAACTGGGGGTTTTTCATTTATCGAGCTCAAAGGCTCGATGAACAGCCTCCACAGCCTTTTGCATGTCCTCCTCAAGTACAGCAAAGGATATGTTCAATTCAGATGAGCCCTGCGCTATAGAAAGGACGTTGACACCCGCCTCAGCAACGGCAGAGAAGGTCCTCGCCGCAATACCCTTAGTGCCTCTCATGCCCTCGCCCACGATCGCTACCACCGCAACCTTCGGTATAGCATGGATGTCTCTGACTAGGTCTCCATTTCTGAACTCGACCTTGAGTGCTTTGAGTGCCCTCTCTAGGTCAGTGGACTTAACCACCATGGATATGTTTGCTTGCGATGAGCTCTGAGAGATCATGGTCACATTGATGTCGTTCTCCGCAAGAGTTGAGAAGACCCTTGCCACAACACTAGGGACTCCGATCATTCCTGCCCCTCCGGTGGTTATGATGCTGAGGTCCTTGATTGCGGTAACTGCCTTGACCTTCTTTGTCCCTTCCCCCTTCTCCCTTATTATCGTTCCTGGGTTACTTGGATTGTAAGCGTTCGCTATCCTGATGGGTATCCTCCTCTCTTGGACGGGGGTTACAGTCAACGGATGGAGTACCTTTGCGCCAAAATAAGCCATCTCCATGACTTCGGCGTAAGAGAGTACGGGTATGGTCTTTGCAGATGGGACTAGCTTAGGGTCAGCCGTCATTATGCCGTCCACATCCTTCCAGATCAAAACCTCGTCCGCCTCCATGGCGGATGCCAGTATTGTTGCGGTGTAATCCGATCCCCCCCTCCCTAGGGTGGTTATTACGCCGTTCTCGTCCTGCCCGATGAAACCGGTGACCACTGGTGTGACCCCTCCCTTCAGTATGGGAAGCAGTCTGTCCTTTACCATGACCTCGGTTATATTCAGAAGAGGCTTGGCATTGCCGTAGTTACTGTCTGTTATTATCCCGACCTCTCCTCCAGTCAGATCAATCGCTTTTATGCCCTTGGACACCAGCGCTGCCCTCATAAGGGGCGCGGAGAGCCTCTCTCCAAACGAAAGTATCAGGTCCTTTGATCTTGGCGTAAGCTCCCTAAGGAGGAATACCCCTGTTAGGCACTGATTGAGTACATTCAGGAGGTTCTTTATCTTCGCGGCAGTCTCATTCATTAGCTTGTCCTTGCAAAGTTTCCCCGCGGTCTCCAAATGTCTCTTCTCTAGCTCAGAGATCTTTGACCTTACACGCTCCATGTCCCCTAGCTTGGCACTCTCCCCCATGACAACGAGGTCATCCGTCACGTTTGCCATGGCTGAGACGACAACAATTACCTCATCACCTTTTCTCACCCTTTCCGCCACAAGATTTGCAGAGTTGTCTATCTGCTCCGCTCCGTCCATCAACGCCCCGCCGAACTTCATCACGACCCTCATAGTATCACCAGTCTTTTATCTCATATCAAACCTTTTGCTTTTAAGAGTTCGGCTATCAATATGGCATTTCCGGCCGCTCCCCTGATTGTGTTGTGGCTTAGGAGAACATACTTTATTCCGTTGTCAAGTGCTGGCTCGCTTCTCACCCTGCCCACAACCGTTGCCATGCCTCTCGCCCTTTCCGGCGCGCCGGACATCCTGTCTAGTCTTGGTTGTGGTCTGTCCACTTCTTCCCTCACTATTACAGGTCTGACAGGGGCAGATGGCAGTGATAGCCTCTGTGGCTCTCCCCTGAACTCCCTCATGCACTCTTTGACCGCCTCTGGAGTGGTTTCCTCTGCGGTCTCGAGGAAGACCGCCTCTGTGTGCCCGTCTAGCACACATACCCTGTGGCAGCTCGCTCCCACCTTTATGTTGGCAAACTTGAAACCGCCTTGATATTCCCCAAGGATCTTCAGGAGTTCCTGGGCGACCTTCTCCTCCTCATTTTTTATGTACGGGATGAGGTTGTCCAGAATTGCCATTGAGGGAACTCCGAAGAATCCAGCACCTGAAAGTGCCTGCATGGTCGAGACCAAGACCCTTCGTATTCCGAACTTCAGCTGGATCGGCTTAAGCGACATTGCAAGACCTATGGTCGTACAGTTTGGTCCTGTAACAATGATTCCCTTGCCCTTCTTTCTCTGTTCATCCAATGCTGCAAGGTGTTCGCTATTCACCTCCGGGATCAAAAGTGGAACATCTGGGTCCATTCGGTGTGCACTTGTGTCTGCAACTACTGGAAACCCTGCCTCAACCATCTTAGATTCAACCATCTTGGCAACCTCAGATGGAAGTGCAGAAAATACAAGTTCGACGCCCTCTCTCCTGAGAGCATCAGGATCAGCAGGTTGTATCACTATGTCCCTGACGCCCTCTGGCATGCCGCTGTCAAGAACCCACTTGGCTGCTTCTCCGTACTTCTTACCCACCGAGGCGCTAGAGGCAGACAGCACTGCTATCTCAAACCCAGGGTGAGAGTCCAGCATATTGACGTATCTTTGTCCCACAGATCCTGTGGATCCCAAAATTCCAACTTTCACTTTATCCAAAAGTAGAACCTCCTCTCGTGATTTTGCTACACTCCGGAGTGTGCAAATCACTTCTATGAGCGCAAATTAACGGGTTTGGTAGGCGGTCACCAGTCTTTCCTCCGAAAGTAGCAGATTGCTCTAAATAAGATTAAAATTAAGATTTAACTTTATCGGAACTCCTTCCCAAATAGCCGAGGTTTCTGTTGTAATTTTCAACAATAATCCCAAGAGTGAAAGGGTCGTCTCAGGACAAAGATCAAAAATGCTAAGGGCTGTGGTAAAACTTTAATAGTGTTCCTCAATTTCTATTAGTCATTCCAAGGTGCAGCTAATGAAGCATGTTATTGCGAAAAATTCTCCAGGTGAGAGAGTTCTTTTACTTGGCAACGAAGCTGTTGCGAGGGGGGCTATAGAATCAAATATCGAAGTTGCTGCCTCTTATCCCGGCACCCCCGCGTCAGAGATCATAGACACACTCGCACTTGTCGCCGACGAAGTCAACATGCACGTGCAATGGTCTACAAATGAGATGGTGGCTTTCGAGGTGGCCATAGGAGGGGCGCTCTGCGGCAAGAGGTCTATGGCATCAATGAAGCACATTGGAGCAAACTGGATAGTGGATCCCCTCATGCACGCCGTCTACCACGGATTTAACAGTGCCTTGATTATTGTCTCAGCAGATGACCCATCAGGTCACAGTTCGGCAAACGAGCAGGACAACAGATACATGGCTCTTATGGCTGAAGTTCCGGTATTGGAGCCCTCAGACGTCCAAGAGGCCAAAGATTTCGTCAATACAGCCGCAGAGATCTCTGAACAAATCCGTCTCCCCGTCATGATCAGGCTAGTCACCAGAATCTGCCATTCGAGAGGGGATGTGGTTCTTGGGAAGATGGCACGTCATCCCGTTGAGCCAAACTTTCACGACGATTATTACAGGGACTTTGTCCTTGGGGAAGGCATCGTTGGTCCAAAGGTTATACCGCAACTTCATGCGATCCTTCACGAGAAGCTCAAGAGGGTTGAGGGTTTGGCTAGGGAGCGGTCTCTCTTCAGGGTGGAGAGGGCTTCTGATGGGCCTTTTACTTCTACAGGTGTGATCTCATCTTCGGTGGCACTTAACTACGTACTGGACTTCCTGAAGTACAATAACCTGAGGGGAAAGATAAACCTCCTCAAACTTGGTCTCACCAACCCATTTCCGGAAAATACGGTGTCCGAGTTCATAGACGGCTTAGACTCGGTAATTGTTGTTGAGGAGGGAGAGCCATTCGTAGAGCGGCACCTCGTAAGGGTTGCGAAGGACCATAATCCTCGGATAAAGATTTTCGGGAAACTCTCCTCCCACTTGCCGCAAACAGGAGAACTCAGTTTCTCCGCCGTGGGGAGGGCTCTATCCTCAGTTCTGGGTATAAAGTATGATGCCTCACCGCCAATAGAAAAGTTGGAGGTCTTGGAAAAATCTTTGAAAATGCTAACTCCAAGGACGCTAACCATGTGCTCTGGATGCCCACACAGGGCAGCCTACTACGCCGCGAAGAAGGCAATAAGGGCTGTCTCAAAGGGGCGCTACTTAGCCATAGGTGATATAGGGTGCTACACTCTGGGCATGTATCCGCCATTGAAATTCATGCAGGACGTTTTCTGCATGGGCGGGAGCATAGGAATTGCAAATGGCATAGCCCAGACCGGTATAAAGGACCCTGTTATCGCAACCATTGGCGACTCTACCTTCTACCATGCGGGGATACCCGCGCTGATAAACGCTACCTTTAACAAAGCAAACATAAAGGTGATGGTCCTTGACAACTATGTAACTGGGATGACTGGGTACCAGCCCCACCCGGGTAGCGGACAGACGGCAACAGGGTCACAAACTAAGAAAGTTAACATTGAGGACATATGCCGAGCCTGTGGGGTTGATTTTGTCAAGATCGTTGACCCTTACGACCAAAAAAGCAGCGTGGCTGCAATGGAGGAGGCGCTCAAATTCCTAGGTCCTGCGGTGGTCATATTCAGGAGGTTGTGCGCACAGGAGTACCTGAGAATTGTCAGGAAGAAGGGCGAGAAGATCATACCATGTATAGTTTTGGAGGAGAAGTGCATTGGCTGCAGGACCTGCGTGGCCGCTTTTGGATGCCCTGCGATGGGCTTTGATACCACGAAGAAAAAGTCCTACATAAACACTCTCGACTGTACCGGTTGTAAGGTCTGCATTGCTGTCTGCCCGTACGGCGCGATTAAACAATCGGAGGAATAAAACATGAGAAAATCAGAAATCAACATAGTGATCTCTGGAGTTGGTGGACAGGGTAACGTCAAGGCGGCTCAAATTCTCGGAGCGGCTGCGATAAAAGCCGGATACAGGGTGAGAATTTCAGATGTTTACGGCATCGCCCAAAGGGGAGGACCCGTCGTCAGTCACATAAGGATAGGTGAGGAGATTTACGGATTTCTCGTGGAGGAAAATAAGGCAGACATAGTTTTGGGCCTCGAGCCCATGGAGGCTCTTAGAGCGGTTGCGAAATTTTTGAGGATCGGCGGGCTCGTGATTGTCAATACAAGACCCATACATCCAGTTGAGGTCAACATAGGAAAGGCGGTTTACCCGAACATTGGCGACATACTCTCAACGATAAGCAAAGTTGCAGGATCGGTTATCACACTGGACGCAACTGAAGTGGCTAAAGGGTCTGGGATCCCGATAGCCTCTAACATAGTTATGCTTGGCGTTCTAGCAGGCTCCGGCGCACTCCCCTTCGAAGCCGAGTTGCTGAGGGATGCCATAAAGGAGAACATACCCCGGTTCTTGGAGGAGAATCTCAGGGCTTTTGACGCAGGCTTCTCGATCGGTAACACTAAGGTTAGACATGAACAGGGGACTATGGCTCAATAAATTCATATATTTTCACCCAACCCTCTTTTGGTCTGCTGTACAATCGAAAGTATGATCTTAAATATCTCCATAGTTTTTCAGAGTTTTATGATTGAAAGGTTTAAATCCTCCTCCGACAGCCCTCTAAATAAGGAGAAGAATAGAGTTGGCACTAAGACATGAATTGGAAGATGTTGAAGGTGTTGGACCTGCTACTGCTGAGAAGCTCAGGTCAGTTGGGATAACTTCGGTCGAGGCTCTCGCCGTAACACCTCCTCGCAC
>CAZZJY010000138.1:0-3789 GCA_964654895.1 uncultured Nitrososphaerota archaeon | reverse complement strand
ATAACGCACAGTATATAATAAGTGAACTACCCCAAGCTTTAGCATGGGGCTTCCATGCAATGCATGGTTAAGGGTTGGTTCACTTCAACCCAAAAGGTATGTAGCCTAAAGCCCTCTCAAACTTTTTGGCGAGGTTTATGGCTCCGTTTAGGTCAGCATTATACTCTCCACAATAGGGGCAGACGAACAAGCCTTGAGTTTTTCTTTTGCCTTCACATCCGCATCTGTGGCATGTTTTCGAGGTGTTTCTTTCACTTATTTTGATAACTTTTATTCCGGTCCATTTCGCCTTGTATTCTATGAAATGGCTTAGTTTGTGGTATGGGACTCCGTTGTTTATTTTTCTGTTGAGCCTTCTTCCTTTGTTTTCTTTCTTGTTCCTTTAAACCTATAGACAATTCCTCCCACGGTTAAAACCGTAGGCTTTCTTGTCGATATTTGATGTAATTTAGAAAACCGCCTCACTTGCTATACACCTGAATTACTGCAAGTCCCAAGGAAGCTGCACTTTTTGAGGTCGAGGGAATATATGTTACTTCTTGGAGAAAACAAAGAGTATTACATGAAATCTGGAATCAAAATTCGGGGATGCGCTCAGGCCGCCCAGATCTCCAACTTGATCTGGTCTGCGTTGAAGTTGAACGAATCTTCTTGGGTCTTGAATGCGTATACTCTCAGTCTGGACTCGCCCGAGCTCAAATACCTCCAGAAGTCCCCCGTCACCGATATGGTGGCTCTCTCGGGAGTGTTCGGCGTAGGGCTAGAGATGTAGCTCACAGAGTAGATTGTACTCCAAGACGATGTGGAGTAGTCCCATATCTGGAACGTCACGTTGACGGCGCCGGTTGTGAAAAGCGTTGTGGCGTTATACGTCATGTTAAATATCGTGCCGGCACCTATCCCTGTGAAGGTGAAGTAAGCATCTATCTGCTGCTGGGATATCACCGTCGGTGAGTATAAAATGTAATCGTTGAGCATGTAGAACTGCCGCCCTACTTTGCTTGCGGTTATCAGAAGCTTCCAGTTGCCCGAAGAATCCCTGAAGTCCTCTGGACTGACTGTAATGGTTTGCGAGAAGGACTCGTATGAGAATGGTGGACCGGAGGTATAACTGATGTAGCCGAACCCAGCCGTCTGGTAGGCTCCTGCTGAGTAGTTGTAGAGCTGTATAGTCACTTCTACTGACGGGAGGCTGAAGGCCTGCGTCGCATTCCAGAGGAGGGACGCCCATCCTAGGTTATCACTCGTTCCGCCAAACTCCACCGAGATCGAGTGGACATTGATATGAGGAACGAAGTTCAGCATATTCAGCCCAAAGTTAAAGGCATCGGATTCGCATGTTATAGTCAGAGATAATCGCCAGCCCCCGGTAGAGTCTCTGAAGCTGTTCGCCTCTGAGGTGATATTCAGGCTCTGGAACTCCTCATCCATTGTCCAAGAGTTGAAGTTGAAGTATCCCTCTTCTCCGTAGACAGGGTACCTGCCAAGGTCGAAGTTGTAGACCCTAATTGTGTAGTGGGTGGGGATCTCCGAGGTGTTCGAGACCATATTGATTGATATCGATGACCAATCGTCCATGTCGGATGTTCCGGTGAACTCCGCGCTGAATATAGATGTAAAGGTAACAAACTTGATACCTATATCATCCACTCTTGCTGTTATGTGGAAGAGATCTGAAGGCTCTGAGCAGCTTATCTCGAAGGTGACTTTGAGCCCATATTCGGTCTCGGGCGACATGGCGTAGTTTACTGGTATGTCGGTCCTGTAGAAGTACCCTGCGGTTACCCCAACCCAGCCGCTTCCGCCGTTGTCGTCAACGTACAGGAGGGCGAGGTCGTTTCCGGAGCCGTCGGTCAGTAACAGTCTTACCGAGTTGAGGCTGACGTGGCTGAAGTTACCATAGCCATAATTGTGGCTGGACGCTAACTCGAACCGCCATGCGAAGCTGGCTTTGACATCCTCCCACGAGGATGGGGATGTGAAGTTCGTGTATAGGGAGATGCTCGCACGGTAGAATGAGTAGTCGAAGTATAGATCATCCACCTCGAATTTGAATGAACCGCCCCCGCTCCCGCTGGGATTACCGTTGCTTGGGTCGTAGGCAGGGCCCACCATCTTTACGAGGCCAGTTGGGTAAACTGAGCCATAAAGTATTTGGCTCGTCCCATTGAGCCAGACAAAGTCAACAGAGGAGGCAGATGGGCGGTAGAGGACGTTCGGGAGATAGTAAGTGGGTCCGCCGTGGTACAGATTTTCACTGGACCATGTACCATTGTAATACCTGTAAGATATGCCCGATGGGGACTGGTAGAGAATGTAAACCCTGTTCGCGATGCATGTGATTGAGGGGTACCTCATCGGTGTTAAGGCTGGGGTTATGTCGACCTGCACATTGCTGGATGTGTAGTACCGGACGTACGAGTAGCCAGTCGAGCTGCTAGTGGTCGCGAAGACCACCCAGTTATTGTATGGCTCAGGGGCAGAGGATAGCTCGCCCAAATTTACTCCCGAGATTATTACGGAAGATGAGCCCATTGCGCCCCAGTTTCCAGCGTCCGCATTCCATCTGTATATACGGTTGTAGTAGAGGTTGCTTGAGCGGATGAAGAAGAAGTATATGTTGTTTGTATTTGGCTGGAAGGTCATGGACACCCTAGTCTCCGCAGTGGCGCCAGTCCCGTATATCCTGTCAGGGGCGCTGCCAGTCCCGGCATAGTTGTACCAGCTAGATCTTAATGAGGGGTCTGAGTTGGGGCGACACCTGAGAAACTGAACCTGTAACCTGTTCGCTCCAGTGGTCGCCTGGTAGTACCAGGCAAGGGCGGGGCGCTCATCCTTCGAGGCGTAGGTGCGGAAGGAGAAGTCCCATGTCCGGGCGGTCCATGTTCTTCCGCCGTCGCTGCTCGTTGCGGCGTTTCCGCCTGCATAGCCGCCCGCGGGGCTGTAGTACCAGCGCCAAGAGTTAGCGGACGTTGAATTGGGTGAGTAGAGGACGATCCAGTAAGTCTGTGAAATATTTAGGTAGGCTGGCTGGATAAGTGTGCAGTCGAACCACTGGGCTGCCGCCACGTCATTCACTCTCCCGACTTCGATCCTGCCAGATGATATTATTCCCGAGGGTGACATGTCTGGATATGAGCCGTTGCTCCTCCTTACCTCGATGTACAGGTTGTCTGGAGGGGTTCCAGTCCTGTACAGGTACAGCATCAATCCACTCAATGTGCTGGAAGATGGTGTGAATGACTGAGCAAAGTAGTAACTGCCGTAAACCGATGAGTAGCTCGCCGTTGAGTGGAACTGCTGGTCCAACGAAGTCAGGTACGGGTAGAGGGCAACTACGGGCCTCTGCACAGTTGTCGTACCGGTGACAGAGTAGATGGTTATGGGGGTCGAGGAAGTCCAGCCAGACCACCCGGGGATCATGAAGCAGAAGTGGGTACCCGGGTATAAGGTAAATCCCATTGTATAACGCCAGCCACCCAGGCTGCCTATATACGAGGTATTGGTGTAAGCCCAGTGGAATATTCCATTGGTACTGAGAACAAGAACGTACTGGGATCCTTTTTCCAAGACCGCACTCAGGGGCGCGCTCACCCACGCAAAGGTTGACGCCACGCCAGTCAGGGTCGTATTAGTCACGAGTCCGTGTGGACTCATGTCTGGTGTCCCGTCGGGCAGGACTTTCCTGAGCTCCGCAACCAGTCTTGATGAGGATGCACTCGCGTTCCTTATGTAAAGCAATACTTCTGAGACATTGGGTCCCATCGCTATGAAGTGTGCAGCCCAAGA
>CAZZJY010000137.1:0-3086 GCA_964654895.1 uncultured Nitrososphaerota archaeon | reverse complement strand
ATCGGTCTCGGCATTCCTGCTGAACCGCTCTTCCGATCTTGTAAAATCAGAAAAGTATTTTGATACAAATTAGTTCTTGCCTCAGAATTTGTATCAAAATACTTTTCTGATTTTACACTTGTTCCTGGTGTAGAACTGACCCATGTGCCCCCTAAAAGTATTCCAATTCTAGCCAGAGAGGCGAAGAGATACGGAGCAAAGGTGGTAGTCGTTCATGGAGAAACACCAGTTGAACCGGTGCCGCCTGGAACTAACGTGTCTGCATGCATGTGCAATGATGTGGACATATTGGCCCACCCTGGCATGATCTCAGAGGACGCAGTCTCCAGTGCAAAGGACAACGGGATCTTTCTGGAACTCTCTTACAGATGCGGACACTGCCTTGGGAATGGACGAGTGGCAAAGCTAGCCACCACAATTGGCGCAAAACTCTTGGTAAACTCAGACGCACATGACATAGGTGACCACCTCTCGCCGGAAGTGGCGCTTGTTGTGGCTAAGGGCGCAGGCCTCAGCCAATCAGAGGCCGAGACCGTTTTATTCAAGAACCCTGAGATCTTGTTGAAGAGAATAGGTCTTTGAGGCTTCCAATTTTCAGCTGACGCTCAGTCCGTATTTTTTGGCTATGTCAAAGAAGGCATCCCTGACGTACTTTATCTGGTCCCAAGTCAGACCATAAGTGTTGAACTTGAAGTGTTTTGTCAACCCCGGCTGAATCCCCACGATCTTCCTCTCCCTCAATTCGTCGTACAAGAAGTACCCCTTCCTCTTGTGTGCCAAGGAGATCTTGTAGAAGCCATCTGTCTCCATATGGGTGAGGGTGTGCAACTTTGGTCTCATCCCCAACTGCCTCACGCCTTCAATTCTCTCAAGCTCCGATACGAGATACCTCACTTTCTCAATCTCCTCGCCCCACCTCTCCACCCTGCTCACAACTTCCGGGAATGATGCCATCAGTGTTATAAGCGGCGCCCCCATAACAGTGCATCCGAGCATGGCTAGCTCCTTTGCCCCGAACTTTCTCTTTGTCAGGTCTCCCTCGATCTTTGAGCGGGTCGTAAGCTTATCTTCCAAGGACATGTTGAACGCAAGTATCCCTGTTGGGGCGCTAGCTGCCCAGCTCTTGTGCCCGCTGCTGGTTATGACGTCGGCGCCGAGCTCCCTGCCATCCACTGGCATCACCCCAGCAGTGTAGGCACAGTTCAGTATGAAAGGAACACCGTAGTCTCTCGCTATCTTACCGACAATTTTTGCATCGTTCAGGTTGCCGTAAAGGTAGTCCACATGCGTCAAGAGGATGACTGCCGGGAGTCTGCCGCATTCCTCTTTCACCTCCTCTATCTTCGTGGCATATTCGTTCAATTCAACCCTGAATTCCGGAGGACCGCTGTTTGAAACCTCTTTCACCCTCATATCAGCAAGTTCTGCCGCGATATAACTGGAATAATGAGCAGTGCTGTCCAGCACCACATAGTCTCCTGGTCTGCCGAGCATTTTGAAGGCTATGAACCTGGCCTCCCTGCATCTGGTCACCACCCTTGCAACGTCCATCCCCAGGAATTCCGCGAGATCCTTGTAAAAATCTTGGATAGGCGGGGTTGTTATCATGTCGAGCCTCGCGGTCTTTGGTGGGCACCAGTCACATGTCGAATAACCGTCCCCAAACTCCAGTATGGCCCTCATAGCCTCCTCCGTGAGGATCCCTCCGCGCTGTATTGGTTGGAGGTTTATGTAGTCCTCCTCTGCAAATTCTCTCTTCAATCCTTTGTATTTTTCAAGCCTCTCCTTCGGTATCTTCATGATTTCATGCCTTCCCTCACTTTTTCGAGGCGGCTCCTTGCGCTGTCTAAATACTTGATGATCTCTTCCTTTTGGCTCTCGCTCATGCGATGGTCTGGGGAGGTCCTCCTCAGGGCAGATATAACTTTGATTAAATCTCCAATAGCCTCCTTTATATCGGAGCTTCTTATGACCATATAATCACCAATGGAGCCAGGGTGAGGATTCGAACCCCAGTGTAGCGGGTCTGCAGCCCGCCGCCTAAACCGCTCGGCCACCCTGGCTTACCCTCAAATTCTGGGAGCGTAAATATTTATTTCTTTACCCATCCCAGAAGATGTGGAGATGTAAATGGAATCGGATCGCGAACTCCTAAGGTACAGTCGCCAGATTATGATTCAAGGCTTTGGAATCGAGGGTCAGAAAAAATTGTTCTCCACCAAGGTTGCAGTTGCTGGCATAGGGGGGCTTGGAAGCCCTGCATCGTATTATCTAGCAGCGGCAGGCGTGGGATATCTGCGGCTAATAGACTGCGATGTGGTCGAATTATCAAACCTCAACAGGCAGATCCTGCACTGGAGCAACGACATAGACCGTCCTAAGGTCGAATCGGCTGCGATGAAACTATCGCTCCTTAATCCAAATGTGCGCATAGATGCCATAAATGAAAAGATCACCGATGAAAACATAGACGACCTGATGAAGGGGATAGATATAATCGTGGACGGTCAGGACAACCTTCAGACGCGCATGATAATTAACGAATTTGCAGTGAGAAACAAGGTCCCCTACATCTATGCTGCTGTTTACGGATTGGAGGGATACTTGATGACGATAATTCCCCATGAGGGCCCATGCCTGAAATGTATGTATCCTGGCGAGCCTCCAAAGCCTGAGCGTTTCCCTGTCTTGGGAACGACCCCGGGCGTGATGGGTTGTCTTGAAGCCACCGAGGCGATAAAACTAATCACAGGAATAGGCAGGCCTGCTGTTGGCCGGCTTGTGGTCTACGATGGAGAAGAGATGAGCTTCCATGAGATCTCAATAAAAAGAAATTTAAACTGCCCAGTCTGCAGCGGGCATCTGCCCAGTACGTTGAAGTAAAATCCAGGGTAGAATAAAAAAAGAAAGTGGGACTTTACTCCACGAAGAACTTCCCAGTCTTTTTGAGCAGCTTCATCTGCGCAGTCTTCAAAGCCATCTCTTCCCGCCTGGCTTCTTCCTCTATGCTTCTGGGCTGTCTCTGATACTCTCTCACCTCAAGACCACAGGAGCCGTCTGGGAGCAGTGCTCTCCTTTCGCAGAAT
>CAZZJY010000136.1:0-7389 GCA_964654895.1 uncultured Nitrososphaerota archaeon | reverse complement strand
TGGCCCTCCCCCGCGCTGCCTTCCTGCACAGGAGTGCCGATGCCTCACGTATGTTCCTTGAGAGGCCTATCTGCGAGGCCATGCGCTCCAGCTCTGATAGAGCGAAAGCCAGATTCCTCTCGGAAGCGTCTGAGACTCTTATGCGCCTCTGCCATTTTCTCAGACGGTAGATCTGGGCACGCTTCTTCGATGTGAGAGATTTCCCGTAACTGTCCTTGTCACGCCAGTCGATCATCGTAGATAATCCCTTGTCGTGAATCGTCAAAGTGATTGGGGCGCCCGCCCTAGATCGCTTGTCCCTTTGGTCGCTATCAAATGCGCGCCATTCAGGTCCGGGATCCAGGATCTTGTCGCTGATGACAAGCCCGCAGAGGGTGCATGTGACTTCCGCCCTTTCATAATCTCTTACTAATGATTTTCCCCCGCATTCGGGGCAAATTATCTCCTCTACATTTTCGTAAGTTTCAGAAGGATCATTTTGCATAATCTCTCTTCCTCCTTTTTCTATAACACTCTTCCTTCCAGTAGACCTCGGCACCCACGAGCTTCTCTGGAACGATGTCCTTGTCGGGCTTCACAGAGGCATAGGGGGAGGAAACCGGACCAAAAACGTCTATAACAGTCCCAACTTGGGATCCGTTTTTGAGAAATAAGCGAGAGCCGATCTTCGGAGGGGTCAAGACTCGCACTGTTAAAAGCTTACTTTTAGAGAAGACGAGAATTGACCCCATAGACTTCAAATAATCATCTCCGTCAAGACAATTCACTATAGAAGAACGGGGGGATCAATATATTCTTTACTGGGGATATTAACGAATATATAATTCATTTTAAAAGATTTTGTGTGGCTATGCCAAGAATTTTAATCATTTATGGCAAAGTTGGCGATGTGTTTTTGGATGAGGGGGCGCTTCTTTGTCGAGTTTTACAGTGCGCAAGGTTCGCAGAACTTTATGCGGTCGCGGGTGGAACGATTTTGACATGATGACTCCTCTTTTCCGACCAGTTATTTGGAGTGGCTCTCGGCAAGCCGCAGGAATGAGGCAAATCATTTAGATTTATATTTAGATTTGGATTCAGATTCTGGTTTTAATTTGAGCTCCAACGATTTATCGTGCAGGGCTTTGCCAATTTCCATGAGCAGATCAGTTTTCTTTTTGACTTTTTTTATTAGAACCCTCCCAGATCTTTCCCAGTGAGACCTCGGTAGGCGCTTATCCATCTCTAGTACAGGGGCGAGACCCAGCTCTTTGCAGACCTCATAAATCAATTCTACAGAAGGAGACTCGACAGAGAGGGTCTTAGGAACTTTTCTCCCTTCCAAGCGTGTGCGCTGGGAGTCGAAGTAAGCAGGCCACACAACCAAATAACTTCTATCCCTGCTCATGAATTTCGCCTAGGATAAGTATTTATTAGGAGTTTAAATGCTTTAACTAAGTTGGTCGAAATTGCACGAGCTGTCCTTAGCCACAAGTGTAATGGATTTTCTGGAGGGCTTGAGTAAGGAGCAGGGTTTTAAGAAGATAGAGGCGGTTTACATCGAGATCGGTGGGATGACACATATAGACCCTGCACAATTTAGGTTCTCACTCAAGTTGGTCTCTCAAGGTACTGTGGCTGAAGGCTGCAGGATCTACATCAAGAGGAGAGATCCTGTACTAAGGTGCAATAGTTGCGGAAAAGAAATTAAAATTAACTTGAAGGATCTGGGATCTATGCCTTTATCATTCAAATGCCAGTCCTGTGGAGGAGAGCTGAGGGTCGAAAAGGGCAGAGAGCTCCTCCTCAAGAGGGTCAGAGGGACGAGGAAATAATAAAATTACTTAATGAGGACAGCGTTCAACAGGCCGTGCTGTCCTGGTCTTGAAGTGATCCTCGCGTCGCCAAGCTCGGTCTCAACTATGGCGCCCTTTGTGATTATGCCTCTTCTGGCATAGTCTACGTTGGAGGGATTGTCTTTGACCTTGATGATTCGGCACTTCTTGGTAATTTTGGTCTTAGGGTCAGTTACGTTTACAAACAGAGCCTCCTCGAGCTTAACCTTCACATTCCCTCCATAAGCCCTCTCTGGGCTCCTGCGCTCTCCCTCAGATGCCAAAGATGTCTCAATGGGAGGTGACCCCAATTCGTATCTTCGTTTCTTCCTGCTAATCCTAAACCTTCCGCCAGTTGGTTTCTTGTTGTCCCGTCCTTGGTAATAGCTCATCCAGATCCCTCAAAGAACACGGTAGATAAAGTAAATACAAATATAAGTTTTTTGAATCAACTTGAGAAAGGGATAGAAAATGGAAGGGAGAATTCAGCTAAGCCACGGTGCAGGCGGCACTATAATGAATGAATTGTTGAGAAGTGTCATACTGAGCAACATAAGGAGGAGAAAGGTTGAAAAAGGTGTTGGGCTCGACGAATTCGATGATGGTGCAACCCTCCCCTTAAATGGAAAGGAGCTCGTGGTCTCCTCGGACGCGCATACGGTTAACCCGATATTCTTCCCAGGAGGAGATATAGGCAGACTCTCAGTGTGCGGCACAGTGAACGATCTCGCAATGATGGGGGCGAGACCGATTGCCATGACAGACACGGTCGTTGTAGAGGAGGGGTTTCCACTCCGGGACCTGGAAAGGATCTTTATCTCCATCAACGCGACAATAGAAGAGGTCGGAATGGCGCTGATACACGGTGACTTCAAAGTCATGCCCAAGGGAAAGCTGGATGGAATAGTGATATCCACGGCGGGCATCGGGGTGGTGGAGAGAGGAAAGGCAATATTAGATTCTGGCCTTTGTGAGGGGGATAAGATAATAGTTACAGGACCCATAGGAGACCATGGCATAGTCATAGCATCCCTGAGAGAGGGCATAGAATTCAAGACCACTCTGATCTCGGATGTGGCGCCCCTTTGGAATCTGATGGACAGGGCCATGAGTGCAGGGCGGATCACAGCAGCAAAAGACCCCACGAGGGGGGGGTTGGCTATGGCTTTGAACGAGATGGCGGTCCGCTCAAATGTGTCCATTTGGATCAAAGAGGAGGAAATACCAATCAGGGAGGAGGTCAGAGGGGCTTGCGAGATGCTCGGCATGGACCCTCTCGAGCTTGTTTGTGAGGGGAGGGCGGTATTAGGCGTGCGTGAGGAGGATGCGGATAGAGTGCTCGAGGCCATTCGTTCAACGAATGAAGGGAGGGAGGCGAGGATCATAGGCCATGTCGAGAAAGAGCGCCCCGGGTATGTGATCATGGAAACGGTCGTGGGCGGAAAGAGGGTGATAAATCCGCCACTGGGGGAGCCCACACCAAGGATCTGCTGAATTCCCTCCATTCAGAATGAAGAATAAGCAGCCCCTCTACGCCTTGCTCGCTCATTATTTTCCATTTCACTCATCACATCTCAAAATCCTCTTCTAACCTACTTATTATGCAGTGAAAGGGCGAGGAGTTGTGCATGTGGCGTTAACTCCGTGCATGAAGATTCTCTGAGGGATCAGGTGTAGCGCCCTTGGACTCAAATCCGTTTATCTTGATCATCCTATCGTGCTTCTGTTTCAATTCCACCTTTATTTTAAAACGAATCAAGGTGGTTCCAAGAACACCTATGATTTGCCAAAGTAAAGGTCGGCGTTGAGTCGGGGGATTAATGCCATCAGTACTGCAAGCTCAGTCAGGGCAGTTCTGTTTAGAGAACCCTTCGAGAAGTAGCCAATGGCCCCTTCCTTATGCCCAATGAATGGTTCGCCCGTCAGTTCAACCATTACGTTGTTCACCTCAATTCCCTCTTCCAGAACCCTCTTCACCAAGAATCGTGGATATTCGAAAGAAGGGCCTCCCCCCAGAGTCACCCTCCCAGAGCGGTCCACGATAGCAGCAAATTGCTGGTCCATATACCCTGAGATGGTTTTTGGGATGGGTATGATTCCGGCCTCTATGCCGACACCAAGTTCAGCCTCGCGGTCGGCTTCCAAAGCCCCCCAGGCCCTTGAGATCGCACCCTCTATTGTCATATCGAGACCTATGGGCTGCGGTGGAGCCTTTGATGGGACTTTTTTCATGACAACAGTAACGCTGAAGAATTTTGAGAAGACATTCTCAACTGCTCTCACTTTAACCGGATTTGATGTGCCAACTGCGACGATCATGTACAACCACCGAAATGGTATATAGGGCGTCTGGTTTAAAATATGGATCCTAAGGTGTTCCTTATGGACTACAAGAGGAGAAGGGAGAAGGTCTTCAGGGCAATGGAGGAGAGAGGTTTAGATGGGGCGATTTTCATCTCACCTGAGAACATATTCTATTTCACAGGGGCACCATTTGTTAAGGGAAGTGTTGGAAAGATATTGTACTTCGACAGAGGTGGGACCACATCGATCATAGTCACAGATCTGGACTACCAGGAGGTGCTGGATTTTGTTGATGGTGATTCCGTCGAGATCATTAAGACGGAGTTTGGAGAGAGACCATCAGAGAGGCTGAAGAAGATCGCGGGGAGGAAGATCGGGTTTGAGGAGCAGCAAGTGAGCTACTCCTTATATGATTATTTGAGGAAGGATCTGGAGCTTCAGCCATTGGACGGGTTAGCCGAGAAGATGAGAGAGGTCAAGGACGAGGAAGAATTGAGACGGATGGAGGAGGCTCAAAGCATAACGGAAAGGGCGCTTGAGGAGGCGCTTCAGAGCTTGGTAGGGGGGATGACTGAAGCAGAGATAGCATCGGAGGTTGAGCGCAGGATGAGGGTGCTTGGGGCAGAGTCCTATGCGTTTGAGAGCATCGTGGCTTCGGGGGAGAGAGCCGTGTACCCCCACGGAAAGCCAACCAGAAAGAAGACCGAAGAGGGGGAGGGTATCATATTGGACTTGGGCTCAAGGGTGGAGGGTTACTGCTCGGATATGACGAGGACCCTGTTCGTTGGCACACCCAAGCAAGTGTTGAGGGATGTCTATGATGCTGTGGCACAGGCACAAGATGAGGCGCTCAAGGCGGCAAAAGAGGGGATTACGGGCAAAGAGCTCGACGGTGTGGCGAGGGGCGTCTTGAAGGAGTTCGGATATGAAGGATATTTCGGTCACGGTCTAGGTCACGGTGTCGGGATAGATGTGCATGAGGGCCCGTCGGTCAGCCCTAGGGGGGAGGCAAAGTTAACTGCAGGCAATGTGGTGACAATTGAGCCAGGAGTGTATATACCTGGAACAGGGGGTGTTAGGATCGAGGACATGGTAGTCATCACAGGGGGAGGTTCAAGAAACCTTACAAAATTCGGTAAGAAGATTATTGAGATCTGAAAGATTAAACATTATTGAGATTTGAGTCAGGTAGATCCTCATGGCAAGTCTGAGGGCATTCGCGGAGACCGTCAGAGGGCGTGTGATGAAATATGTATACAGATACTATGAGCGGAAGCTCTTGGCAGAGGTGAAGAGGGGCAGGATGCCGGAGCATGTGGGGCTGATACTGGACGGTAACCGGAGATGGGCATTGGAGGTTGGTTTGACTTCGGAGAAAGGGCACGAGTACGGCTTTGAAAAGCTAAAGGAGGTACTCAACTGGTGCTGGGAGCTGGGGATACATGTTGTGACGATCTACGCCCTCTCCACCGAGAACCTCCAGAGGGACAAAAGAGAGGTTGAGAATTTGTTGAGGCTTGCAAAAAAGGGCTTCTCAGAGGTTCTGAGCAGCCCAGAGATTCACAGGTACAGGGTGAGGGTGAAGGCAATTGGAAGGCTTGACCTGCTAGACGAGGACCTCAGGAAATTGATAATGCATGTGGAAAAATTGACGGAGAAGTACAGTGACAACAGGGTATATGTGGCAATAGCATATGGAGGGAGGATGGAGATTGTGGACGCGACTAAGCGCATAATAAGGTCGGTTTTGTCTGGAGAGTTAAGGGTCGAGGACATCGATGAGAATACCTTCTCCAAATATCTCTACACCAACGGAGATAAAGACCCAGATCTGATCATTAGGACGTCCGGCGAGGAGAGGCTGAGTGGTTTTCTGTTGTGGCAGAGTGCATATTCAGAGTTCTACTTTATGGACGTTTACTGGCCCGCGCTTAGGAAGATAGACCTGCTGAGAGCGATAAGGACATACCAGAGAAGGAGCAGAAGATTTGGTAAGTAATTTTGGGCTCTTGGTCTTGGTCTTATCTCTCAACCTTTTTCGCTGAGCGCTTTTTGAATACAGGGGTCAAGGAGAATACGACGACAAGGAAACCACAGACCAAGACCCCAAGACCCGATATCAGGAGGAACGGGATGAGGCTGGCCCTGGGATCCCTTATAATTGGCGACGCCTCGAGAACGATCTGCCTAATGAAGATTAATGCCACTATGCCCACAATCTCGTGCCAGATCTTGGGGGAGGAATCCAGGTATTTCACGACCAGTCTTCCCACGATGTACACAGCTACCCCAAGGGCCAAAAGGTCAATAGTATTTGTCAAGACAGAACTCGCAAATAGGGGCGGGTTGGTAAAAGGGCTTGCTTCCAAGAAAGCTATGCTTATGCCCCTATATATCGATACAACGGAGATTATTATGCCTATGAGGGATGTGATCAGGCGGATGGGAGATTCAGCCCAAACAGACTTTATCAGTTTATCGACGTAGAAACCTTTCAAGATGAGCACAACCCCAACAATGATACCCAGCGAAATTATGGCATAGCTGATGAGATCCAAGAGATAGAGTATGGTGACTGCCAAGAGTAGTATGCCAGGTACTCCAAGAGCAAACTTTGAGAACTCAGGATCGCCCAGCTTCTTAAGGTAACGATAAAAGAGCACATACGTCTCCTCTACGCTCTTCTCTTGCTGGACGAAGACGCGCTTCACTGATATTATGGGAATTTTTGCCTGAATGACTGGGATGACCTGCTCGTCGCTCGCACCGTCGCTCACGAATATGGCACCATCGGCGCTGAATTTGCTGAGGACGTACTCCAGCTCGGAAGAGATCTTCAGATCCGACTTGAAGCCGCCCTCAGGCGTGCCGGTCACGACGGCAACTTCGCACACAAATCCCTGATCGACCAGAGAATCGTAGGTGTTGATAGCGGCGAAGACGGAGTTTGCGTCAGAGTCCTCCGGATTCTTCAAGGCAAAGAGGGTTGCAACGGATAAGATCTTGTCCCTGCCGATGATTGGTGTGGAGACCCCAGTAACCCGTCCTATGTCATTATCCTTATCTACGCTGAGCACGAGGATCCTCTTGGTCTTATGGGACATCCTCCACACTGCCAAGAGAATATGAATTTTATTGGTTTAAAACATTTCCAGTTATAATGGAAAGGTTTATATACCCACTTATGAGCCCTTCATCGCCAACATTGCTGCGAACTCCTCAAATGTGAGCCGTTCCCCATTTTTAATTTTTTCTGCAGATCGGAAGAGCG
>CAZZJY010000135.1:0-10122 GCA_964654895.1 uncultured Nitrososphaerota archaeon | reverse complement strand
GCGACTATTACTGCAACGATAATGTAAATCGTGTAGTCAGATGGCAGGGCTACTGAGAACGTGAAGGCTTTGCTCGCCAAGTTCCCCGCCATGTCCATAACCGAAACCACAACGGCATGCGATCCCTCAGAGAGTGTTCCCGAATATGTCACAGAAGTCGCGTTGATGCTCGGTACTACAGGTGTGCCGTCGACTGTCATCAACAAGGAGGACATGTCCAGAGCTATGTTGTCCGAGATAGAGATGGTGAAGTTTACTTCCTTGCTTTGGAATATGGTGTTGTTGTTGAGGATGTTGCCGGAGATAGTAGGCGGGGTTGCATCAATTGTAAAGGTCCAGTTCATTGTTGCCCTGTTGCCCGAGGTGTCCATTAGTGATAGGGTCGCAAGGTACACGCCATCAGTCAAGTTCACAGAGGCTGTAAGGCTCGTTGGCGTTATAGAGCTCATGTTAACCGCACTATCATTCAATTTTAAGGTGACGGAGTAAGGATCCACGGCTTTGTTGTCAGAGTAAGTGGCATTTATGGTGATCGTGCGAACATTCAGTGTAGATCCGCCAGGCGGGTACACCGAAGATATAACGGGTGGCAAAAAGTCCGGAAGGGATACTGTGAAGTTCCAAGTTTTGGAGGCTTTGTTTCCTGAAAGATCTTTGACCTCGAAGTATACAGTGTGTAGCCCCTCACGTAGATCTGTGACGGGTATGTAATCTGCCCTGGTGGAGGTTATGGTTGCGGCTGGCGTCACATCTGTGCCGTCTAGAACTACCTTGACCGTGGAAAAGTCTATGGCCACATCATCAGAGTATAAGACTGAGATGATGGGGTTCAATATGCTTACCGTTGACCCTTCTGCTGGGGAAATGGAGGTTATGGTGGGTGGCGTTGTATCGGTGATTGATGCTAAGGTAAATGTTGTGTTCTTGATCTGACCCACCGAGTAAGCCCTCACTGTGTAAGTGCCATAAGTCCAGGACCCATAGGGAATTTTAACGGGTATATTAAAGCTCATTGAGTAGTACCCGTTAGCAGACGATACTTTGTAATGGATGTCGACCATTGTTCCACCGGGGTTGTAGAGTTGAATCGTTATGTCCGAGTTGGGCTCCGTCGTGCCGCTGATGTATATTACCTCGCCAGGGTAGTAGGTCTGTTTATCTGCAGCGACCGTTAGAGGAGATGTGTATGACGCATTTATGAATGGAACGAACATAATCAATGCAATTAACAATAGGTAGGACTTCCTTGAAAACAATTTTTTCGCCGCTATCAAGGAATAAATAGAGTTTATAAAAGCCTTCCGCATCCAATATCTGTTCTAACTTTTAGAATATTTTCACTTTTGCCTAGCAGGCATTATCAACCCAAGGTTGTTCTTCAAAACCGGCCATATCCACCTGAGTCGCTTCTTCGCTAGCTGCTTGTAAATAAAGGAGAAGCTCAAGTAAAACTTTCTGTATGCGAGTCCCACCAGCTTTGAAATTTCTTCTGCAGTCAACTCCTTGGTCCTCATCACAGGACTGATGGTGGTGTAGCGGGACCAGTCGTTGGTTGCCAGGAGTCCCTCCCTCTTTGCGATCTCGTATATCTCTGTCCCAGGGTATGGGGTCATAGCAGTGAACTGTGCAAAGTCTATCCCAGAATCTTTCGCGAACTTTATGGTCTTCATGACGTCTTCCCTTGTCTCTCCGGGGACTCCAATTATGAAGGAGCCCACGACCTCCATCCCGACTTCCTTAGCCCACCTTATGGCGCTCTTTGCCTGTTCCAGAGTTATCCCCTTTCTCAAAATGCTGAGTATTTTTTCAGACCCAGATTCAATTCCATAGTAAATGAGGCAGCAGCCAGCTTTTTTCATGGCATGAAGAAGCTCTTTTGAGACAAGGTCCACTCTCGACCCACATGCCCACCATATCCGTAAACCACGCTTTATGATCTCCTCGGCTATTTCCATGGCTCTCTTCTTATCTACTGTGAAATTGTCATCGACAATCTCGAAAGATTTGATCTTGTATTTACTGATGAGTTCCTCTATTTCGTCAACAACATTCTTCGGACTCCTGGCTCTGAACCTCCTCCCATAAAACTGAGACGAAGAGCAGAATATGCAGCGAAATGGACACCCGCGGCTTGTCAAAATATTGCCGAGCCTGTGTCTCTCTCCCAAGACGGTGTACTTGTCCAAAGGGAGGAGGTCCCTTGCGGGGAAGGGTATCTCATCCAAGTTCTCTATGAGTCTCCTTGGGCGAGTTCTAACTACTTTTTCCCCATTCCGGTAAACTATGCCGTCAACTTTGGACAACGGCCTTTTTGTCTCGATCGCCCTCAGCAGGTCCACTATGGTAGCCTCCCCCTCGCCGATTACGCCTACATCCAGGGACCTGCACTCAGCCAAAGTCTCTTCCGGCAAAGAAGTGATGTGACATCCACCCATTACTGTGATTGAATCAGGACAAACATCCTTTGCAACAGTCACAGCTTTCATGGCATCATATATTGTCGGGGTTGTTGATGTGACCCCTATCACATCAGGGTGCTCTCTTTGTAATATTTCACCTAGTATATGATGTGATACATCAAGGGCGGGGGAATCTATGATGCTCACATCATGCCCCTCTTTCCTCACGGCTGCAGCAACGTATGCGAGACCTAAGGGGGGCGCTTTAAGCCCTAGGGTGGCAACGGTCTCGAGAGGCGCGGTTGTGGGAGGGTTCACTAAGACGACTTTCAACCCCCGCTTGCCCCCATTAATAATTATTATGATTGATTGTATTAACCTTTATGTGTATTAGGCGATGGTCAAATAAGATTGACCAAAACCGATTAAAGGCGATCGTATGATAATTATGCCGAAGGGGTATGTGCACTTATAAACTCTCAAAGTCGGAATTAGTAGAGCTCCAGAATAAAAGGCTGAGATGGTTAGTCAAATACGTATTTGAGAAGTCGCCTTTCTACAGGCGGCGGTTCATCGAGAACGGGATTGATCCAGAGAGTATAAGGACGAAGGAGGACCTGAGGAGAATACCCTTCACCACCAAGACGGATCTCAGGGACAACTACCCACTCGGTCTCGTCTCATCAGACCTTTCGCAGATCGTGCGGTTCCACGCCTCTTCTGGGACGACAGGAAACCCAACGGTGGTGGCATACACAAGGCAGGATGTGGAGAGCTGGGCCGAGCTCAACGCGAGGTGCCTTGAGATCGCAGGGGTCACACCAAAGGATGTTGTTCAAGTCGCGTACGGGTACGGGCTTTTCACTGGGGGGCTCGGGCTGCACTATGGTGCCGAGAGGCTTGGCGCAAAGGTCATTCCGGCGAGTACGGGCAACACGAAGAGGCAGCTCAAGCTGATGAAGGACCTCGGCACCACGGTCATATGCTGCACACCATCCTACGGTCTGTTCTTGGCTGAGAGTGCAAGGGACGAGGGTCTCGACCCTAAGAGGGATCTCAAGCTGAGGGTGGGGGTCTTTGGTGCGGAGCCTTGGTCTGAGAACACTCGCAGGCGGCTGGAGGAGCAGTTTGTAGAGTCTGCCCACGACATATACGGCATGTCCGAGCTCAACGGTCCAGGCGTGGCGATGGAGTGCGTTATGAAGGACGGGCTACATGTGTGGGAGGATCACTATATAGTGGAGATAATAGACCCGAATACCGGCGAGGTGCTGGAGCCAGGAGAAAAAGGGGAGATGGTCGTGACAACCATAATGAAGGAGGGGATGCCTCTATTGCGCTACCGGACTAGGGACATCACAATATTGGATGATGAGCCTTGCGGGTGTGGCCTGAACCATGCGAGGATAAAGAGGATCCTCGGGAGGACCGACGACATGCTGAAGATAAGGGGCATATGCGTCTTCCCGAGCCAGGTAGAGGAGATCCTCATGAAGACCGAGGGTGTGTCGCCCCACTACCAGCTCATTGTGGACAGAGAGGGAGTCATGGACAGGCTGATGGTAAGGGTGGAAGTCTCTGAGGACTTCAAAACAGACAGGCTGACAGACCTGGTGAACCTCCAACAAAAGTTGGAGGAGGAGCTCAAGGACACTCTCAGCATACACGCGGTGGTGGAGCTTGTGGAGCCCAAGAAATTGCCCAGAAGTGAAGGCAAGGCTCAAAGGATAATCGATATGAGGAAGATATAGACCAAGAAGGAGTAGGAGGCTCTGTTATGATAAAACAGCTGAGCGTCTTCCTGGAGAACCGCCCAGGCAGACTTGCCAATCTGCTCGACGTCCTTGAAAGACACAATATCAAGGTGCTGGCTATGGGGATAGCTGAGGCAGGAAACTACGGCATAGTTAGACTCATTGTCGATAGGAAGGGGGAAGCCCTAGAGGTGCTTAGGGGCGCAAACATGGCAGTGAATGAGACCAATGTGATAGCGATAAGCCTGAACGACCTGTCATCCGCCGTGAGGACTTTGGGCAAAGCCAACATTAACATAGACTACGCCTATACCATGGACTGCCAGAGAGTGATATTGAAGGTCAACAATGAGGCCGAGGCCATAAAGGCACTCTCTGGTGCCGGAATCAAGGCGCTGGACGTTTGACTTGTTAGTCTATACCCTTTTGAAGCGGTGGTAGACTGAGAGAACTTTATTTTTTAATTTATTTGGCATGAAGCCCAGTCCGATAGGAGGATACATCACTCTTTCTTGAATACAATGCACTGCGCTGGCATCCTTGAAAGGAGATTCTTGGAGACCAGCCCTGCCTCGGCCCATGTGCAGAACGCGACTCCGCATGGGACGAGACAGTTAGGCTCGAGTCGCGACTCTGAGGCTTTGATGTAAATTGGGTTATTAATTATGTCCCTGGCGATCTCCTTGATTGTCAACTTCTTGATAAGGGGGGCATAGTCCATTATTTTTCCACACGACGACTCCATTGTCACATCTATGACCGAGCCGTTTAGGTAAGCTGTGATTTTTGTATTATGATCGCATATGCTGTTAATCATGAATGTTGTGGTCACCCATCATACCTCAAATCTCATTGAGAGCACAACATAATAACTTTTTTTATCGATCATGTTATCTTCTTCAAGTTAAATTTTAATGATGATGATCGTGGAATTATTGTAATGCTATGGACTTTCTTTAACCTGATATTCAATAATCTTACCATTAAGCAAGCCTTTTAAGTCCAGCCATCATTTAGAGAGTATTAAGGTGCTTCATATGGCTAAATGTCCGAAATGTGGAGCAGATGTAGCAAACCCGACCAAGACATGGACGCTCGCTCCGAAGGGAAGGAAGCCAGTTACCGTCGGTCTCTTCAAATGCCCGAGCTGCGGTGCGTTCTTTAGAGCTTCCGTGAAGTAACCACACTTTTTCTTTTTTTATTGGTTTTGTTTATTGGTTTTTGTTGGTTTTCGGCTATCTTTGGATCGGACATTGATTTACTTCATAATAGGGTCCTTTTCCAAGTCGACGCCTCTACAATGCCTCTACGATCCCTGAAGAGCAGCTCCTCAGGACGGTGTTCTTGACTCGAAGAATCTCACTATTCGCCTTATACCCTCCTTCAGGTCTTCATCGGGTATCGCATAGCAGAGCCTGAAGTGCCCCCTATTGTCGCCGAAATATTCGCCGGGTATCACTGCAACCCCTGCATTTTCTAGGAGGTCCCTGGCAAAGGCCTCTGTACTTGGGAATCTCTTCGCGTCTACGCGCGGATACACGTAAAATCCGCCTTCTGGGGTTGGGCAGTCCAGGTCTTTCAAACCCTTTAGGCCATCAACCACCAATCTCCTTTTCTCAGCGCATGCTCTCACGACCATGTTGATGTGGTCCATGTAGTCCTCCAGAGCAGAGAGGCACCCATACTGTGCGAATGTGGTAGGGGCGCTCACGGTGTGTTCCTGCACCACATGGAGCCTCCTTAAAAGTTCCTGGGGACCAGCCGCAAACCCTACCCTCCAACCTGTCATTCCAAAGATCTTTGAGAAGCCATCGGTCACAATAGTCCGTTCCCTCAGTCCGCCCACCGAGGCTGGAGAGACGAAACGCCTCCCGTCATAGACGTACGCCCAGTCTATCTCGTCAGAGAGGACGTAAAGATCGTAGTCTTCTGCCAAGTCATTCAAGAGCTTGAGGTCGCCATCGTCGAGCAGACCGCCTGTGGGGTTGTTGGGCGTGTTCACGACGATGCCCCTCGGCCTCATCTTCATCAGACCTTTCAGGTCCTCCTCGTTCAGGTGGTAAGGGTCCCTAGCCCATGTCTCGAGGATCTTCAGCCCCAGCATCATCGGGACTGCACTGAAGCTTGTCCAGTACGGCTTTATGAGGACCACGGAGTCGCCAGGCTTAAAAAGACCGAGAAAGAAGGCAAAGTTTGCGAATTTCCCTCCTGTGGTGACCAAAATTTCATCAGCTGTGTAGTCGAGGCCCCTGGTCTCTCTGAGGTACTGTGTTATCGCATGCCTCAGTTCTGGCACGCCCCAGCTGGAAGAGTACCGGTGCTTGCCCTTGAGCAGGGCGTCCATTGTCCCCTTCACCGCATTCCACGGAGGGGCGAACATGGGCTCGGCAACATCAAACCGAACCACCCGCGTGCCCTTCTCCCTCTCGATCTTCTCCACCATTTCCAGCAAAGACACCGGTGATGGGGGGATGGTATCGAAGATGTCACGAATCATATTAATCCGTCTATATCTTGCCGGTCTGTTTATTTAAGATTGAGGTATCCGCGAGAATAGCAACGGCACTCGGCTAGCGGCTACACACATACCCTGAAATAGACGGGAGGTTGGCAAAAGGCTAAAAGACCTAGGGTTATATACGGTAAAATCAAAAGATAAAGCGGTGCCCCTATGATCGAGGTTCTAGGCATACACCTGCAAGGCTTTATCACACTCCTCGTTATCTTCGACCCAATCGGAAATATCCCTCTGTTTCAGACCTTCACCGCTACATTCGATAGCTCCAAGAAGAGGAGAATAATAAACAGGTCAGTGATGATAGCCATGGCGATACTCGCATTCTTTGCCCTTGGCGGCTTCTTGGTTTTCGAGATATTCAATATATCAATCAACGACTTCAGGATAGCAGGGGGGATACTTCTCTTTATTCTCTCAATAGAGGGGCTCCTCGGGAAGGAAGAGGCGAGATGGATCAGCAGCGAGGACGTCGCCGTTGTCCCGCTAGCCACGCCGCTCATGGCTGGACCTGGTGCGATCTACACTGTGATATATTTGATGCAGGGACCCTATGGTGCTACTGTCACATTGTTTGCAATACTCAGCAACATCATAATCCAGTGGGTTCTGTTATTCTACTCGGAACGCGTCCTCAGGACGATAGGGAAGACTGGTTCGACCATCATATCCAGGATAATGGCGTTCATACTTTCAGCGATAGCCATAGGTATGATAAGGGAGGGCATTACAGCGATCTTAGTCGGTTTAACTTAGAGACAATTCGACTTAGAAACACTTTTTAGAGACAATTTTTCACTCGATAACTGTCAAAGGCGTAGCTCTTGGTGATTACATGGATGTGCAATTGATACTCCTCATCATCGGGCTGATTCTCGCCTTCGTTATGGCGATGAACCTAGGCGGAAATGACGCGGCAAACCCGACGAGTGCTGTCGTTGGGGCGGGCACTTTGTCATTGAGGCGCGCCCTCCTACTATTCGCTGCGTTCACAACGATTGGAGCGGTGTTGCAGGGGCACATGGTTATGAAGACCATAGGCAGGGGCATTGTGCCGAGCATAGATGTTACTGGGGCTTTTGCCATAATACTTGCTGCCAACATATGGATATTTGTCGCCACAATGAGGGGGATGGCCATATCCACTACACACTCTATCATCAGCGCGGTGATAGGCTATGGACTGATCAAATACACACTTTCAGGAATGAACGTCGGCGTGGTCGGAACTATAGCTTTGAGTTGGCTCACTTCTCCTTTGTGCAGTCTCTTCCTTGCTTTCGGGCTTTATAGGGGGATCTCACTGTTGATCAAGAGGTATGAGGACAACCCGGATTTCTTGAACAAAATATTCAGGGCTTTCCTGATAGGCTCGCTGTGCTTTTCGGCTTACTCGTTTGGGGCAAATGACGTCGCAAACGCTACCGGAGTCTACGTCACAATTGCAATGAACCTTGGACAGATGCCTGACTCTACCGCCATGCTCATGTTGGCGATGTACAGTTCTGCGGGAATCGTCTTAGGCGGTTTCTTATTTGGTCCCAAGGTCATAAGGACTCTCGCATTCAGGGTCACAAGGCTAGATTTGAAGACTGGCCTGTCGGCTAGCCTGGCAAATGCGCTGGTCGTTTACCTCTTCACCACAGTCCCCTATCTTGTCTTTGGTTACGGCCTACCGATATCCACCTCATATGCGGCGGTGGGGGCTATTTTGGGAGCTGGCGCCGCAAAGAGCCTAAGTTCTGTGAGTAGGGGCGTTACCGCTAGATTGGTGTTTTACTGGATGGCGACAATACCAGTTAATATAATCCTTGCTATGGTGATCTATTACGTTCTGTTTTATGTGGCGGTATAATTTTCTTGGATTTTCGGGCGGCTCACTGTTTCCCTCTAAGTATTGCCATTGCCCTCAGCACGTCTGCCGTGTCTTCCATCCTGTCGGAGGCCGTCTCTATGTTTTCTATAGACTCCTTGAGCATTAACCAGTTGCTGACATGCTTGGAGGTGTCCCCCCACTTCAAGACCTGGGCTAAGAGGTCCACACGCATATCGTCAATGGTCTCCTCCAGGCGTTCGGTCTTCTCAGCCATGACCCTGACGCTGCCGTTCTTGGAAGATAGGGCTTCTATGGTCTCTTTTAGTGCGTTCTTCTCCTCGACCAGAGTGTTCACGATGGAGACTAGCCCGCCCTTGATGTGGCTGGGAACTTCTTCTGGCGAGGTGTAAAGGAGCTTTCTGGTGGCAGATTTTATGTGTGCTGCAATATCGTCAGAGACTGTGATTAGTTTTATTATCTCGTCCTGGTCCATGGGGTGGATAGCACTCTTCATGAGGTTCTCTATGATGCCTTCCTTTATCCTGTCCGCGTTTCTCTCCAAATCAGAGATCTCATTGGCTAGATACCTGCTCCCCTCGATGTCGTTTTGCGAATATTTCTCTATGAATGTCTTGAATTTGTCAATAATAGTGAATATCATTGTGAGGTGCTTCTCACATGACCCTATTATCTCCCTCTCGGTCTGTCTAGCAAGCCATACAGCGACATGACCTGTGCCAAACATTTTTGGACGACCTTCTGATCCTTTTCCGACCAAGATATATAAGTATTTTATTTACAACAATATCCTTTTATCGTGTGAATAATGCCCTTTTTCACTTAAATTAAGTTTGCTGAAAATATTCTTCACCTATGCGGCCCTTGAGGGTCTGTGCATATTTCTCAAAGCTTTTTATATATAGTCGGAAAGAGAATATTCGATGAAAGCCCTATGAGCTTTTTAAAGAAGTGGGACGAAAGAGGAAAGTTTTCAAAGGTAAAAGGTCCCCTCAAGCCGAAGATCGAAGAGGCCATAAAGATCATAAACCTTCAAATGCAAAGACTCGAACTGAGGGGGGCTAAGATAAGAGAGTATGACCAGGCCCTCTTTGAGAGGGTGGTCTACTATTATGGAAGGAGGGACCTCGTAAGGGCTAAAATATATGCTAATGAACTCACTGAGGTAAGGAAGCTGGCGAGGATAATAGCCACCTCCAAACTCGCGCTGGAACAGATAGTTATGAGGCTGGGCACAATTAAGGAATACGGCGATGTGGCCGCCAGTGTAGCCCCGGCCCTATTCGCCGTCAAGAAGATCTACGGCGGGATAACTCAACTGATCCCTGAGGCTGATCAGTCTTTCCAAAAACTGGGCGAAGTTCTTGACGGGCTTATGGTTGAGGCGTCCCAGTATTCCGACCAGATCGTGAGCCCGGCCTATATAGCCGAAGAAGGACAGGGGATACTTCAGAATGCTGAGAGGATCGCTGAGAGTGATCTATCAAAGACTTTGCCCAAAATCCCCGGCTTTGAGGAGGCTAAAGGTAAGGAGGGTTTGCCGACCTGAACATTTCCTGCTATTATAAAGCAATTTGGGAAGTTTACGCCTCTTATTTTTATCTTTCATTTTTTTCCTTA
>CAZZJY010000134.1:0-11453 GCA_964654895.1 uncultured Nitrososphaerota archaeon | reverse complement strand
GTCTAAAAACTAACACAGTTGGCGAGATTTCCCCTCAGACAGTGAGTTTAAGTTCAAAAATTCCATCAATCTGTGAGGGCGGATGCGTGGAACGATGGCTAGTCCCCTGCCTTAAAGAACAGCCAAGAATCCTTTCCTCCCTTATTGAACTTTATCAGCACGTACCTCCCCTTCAGGATCTTGCCGTTCATCGAGATCTCTAGTCTGTCCTCCCTCCTATCCAGTATAGAGTAAACGCCGCGGTCCCATATCCTCACGGTGCCTGCCCCGTAGCTCCCCTCTGGTATCTCCCCCTCAAAGTCCTTGTACTCGATGGGGTGGTCCTCGACCCTTATGGCGAGCCTCTTCACCCCTCTCTCCTTTGGGGGCTCCTTTGGCACCGCCCAACTCGCCAGAACGCCGTCAAGCTCCAGCCTGAGATCCCAGTGCAACTTCTTCGCTTTGTGCTCATGAACTACGAAGTCTGGCATAGTGCCCCTCAGCCCTCGACAAGCCTATAAGCAGACCTGCCCGCCCCCAGGGCCTCCATCACCCTGATCTGTATGCTGCTGTCCGTACCATTCAACTTCCCAAGCGGGTCTGGAGGGGAGGCTTTGACTCCGGGGATCATGGGGCTTGCGTCTATGAGGTCTAAGGAAGCCCTATCTATGGCAACTGGGTCTTTCGATGCCAATATGCCTATGTTGTGGGTAATTATGTTTCCAGCTGGCGCCGCGCAGTCGCAGAGCACAGTCACATCCAGCACAAAATTTAGAAAAACCTTAGGTTTTTCGGACATGGCTCTCATGACGCCCGCCGCCGCGTGTGCCAAGGCGATCTGGAACCTCTCCTTCCCGTCCTCCAGGAGCGTTATTGCGTCTTGGCCGCAGCTGAACATACAGGTGTTGCAGTAGACACACCTCTCCTCATCCCTGACGGGGCGCCCTCCCTCCATTCTCAACGCTGAAAACCTGCAGGCCTTCACACACTCGCCGCAGCCCGTGCACCTCTCATATTTGACGACAAGCCCGTGAGCCGCGTGCTGCTCTCTCTTCCCCCTCTTGGTGGTGCACCCCATCCCAAGGTGCTTGATAGCCCCTCCAAAGCCCGAGAGCAGGTGTCCCTTGACATGGCTCAGAACTACAAGCGCGTCTGACTCTACTATACCCCTTGCCACACTTATTTTCTTTATTTGGCACCCGCCCCATGCCCTCTCAAGTGAGACCTCGACCCCATTCTCTCCGTAGAGTCCGTCCGCCACCACAATCGGGCATCCAAGCCCATCCTCGGTGAAGCCGTTGAATCTGGCGGTCTCTATCACCTCTTCCGCGTTGCTCCTGAATCCAGTGGGGTAGAGCGCCGTTGTCTCGGTCACAAAAGGACTTGCTCCAATTCCCTTTAGAGAATCGACAACCCTCCTAACAAAGGCGGGTCTTAGATAAGTATAGTTCCCTCTCTCTCCGAAGTGGACCTTGACTGCCACTCTCTCCTCTGCTTTGAGGTCTTCAGCAGTTGCCCTAAGCAACAAATCGATCCCCTTCAATGCGTCCCTCCACTTCCTCAAGTCCAGAAAGTAAACCTCTGATACCATGGAGCCTTCCCTTCTGATCTGTTAATTCCCCAATAAAGGAGCGATCTCTATACACTTCATTTATAAATAACCTGCCCTTTAAAAGCTAATGATTGGTATGAAAGAGCTAAGGACAGAGTCAATCACTTGGATAAACCTGGAGCGACCCACGAAGGATGAAGTAATGTCCTTAGCAAACTCCTTCCCATTTCATATCCTTAGCCTCGAGGACACACTCTCCAAGAGGGTCCTCACCAAGGTCGAGAAGTACAGAGATTATGTGTTCACGGTACTTAGGTTCCCATCACACCTATGCGAGAAGGGCGGGTGTACCCCTTCCCAAGTTTCTTTTTTCATAGGGAACAACTTCTTGGTCACGGTCCACGATGGCACTGTTGAGGCGATTAGCAACATATTTTCAAAGTGCGAGACACAGTACAAGGAGACAGGAAAGTTTGCTCTAGAGGGCGTGGCCCCTCTCGTTTACAAGATACTCCGGGAGATCATTGGCTCAATATTCCCGGTAGTTGAAAACCTTATGGAACGCCTTGAAGATCTAGAGGACGACATCTTCAGTGCAAAGAGAGAGGTTTTGCTTGAGATCACGAACCTCCGGAGGACAACATCAGACATCAGGCGAGTCCTAGCTCCGCTGAGGCGAGTAATCCCCGATCTCGAGGATGGGCTCAGCAAACAGACCGGGGAGGACCTTGAGATATACTTTTCAGACCTAAAGGACCACATCGAGAAGCTTTGGGAGCTCACCGACATGTGCCGGGAGCTTGTTGAGATATACAAGGACACAGACTTCACCTTAGGGCAGCACAGGATGAACAGGGCCCTTGTGATCCTGACAGTCATATTCACCATCACTATCCCTGCAACCCTTGTTGGGACATTCTATGGCATGAACATACCCCTCCCTGGGGGGATTGAAACTGGACCATGGACATTCCTTGGACCATACACGACCTTCATAATACTTTTGACCATATCCTTCCTGCCTGCCGTGTTTATGGTGGCCTATTTCAAGAAACTTGGCTGGATCTGAAAATGCGTACGACAAATTTGCTACCATCTGGCACTTCGGAGTCACTTTGATGATAAGTCAGCCGAGTGGCATCAAATGGTGGTTTTATGGGTCTGCTTCTTGTGACTACCGCATGCGGTAAAGAAGAGTCTGCCAAACTGGAGGTATTAGACTGCATATTCCACGTGGACCATGAGGCTTCGTTCATACCACATGAGTATACGGGCCTACTTTTACTTAAAACAAGATTGTCCTCCGACGAGGCAGCCACCCTCGTGAGGGACTGTCCGACCGCATACGTTCACAGAATAGTGCCGGTGGATAAGATGATAAAGTCGGACCTCGCTTCAATAATCGAGGCAGTCCTCCAACTGATACCAAAGAAGCCGAGCAAAGTTCGCATAGAATGCCAGAGAAGGGGGCGACTTATAAGGTCGAGCCAAGAGGTGGAGTCCGTGGTGGGATCAGCCCTCACATCCTTGGGGCATGAGGTTCAGATGCGGTCCCCCCAAATAGTGGTGCGGATAGATATAATAGGCGAATGGACAACTATCTCTGTAGGATCTCCTGAAAGGTTTGTCAAAAAAACCGAGGGTGTAATCTAATGAGGCTCAATGTCGGTAAGGTTCCAAACGAGATCCTCAGAGACATTGTCTTCCCGCGCCTGGGCGTGGTTAACTCCTCTGTACTTTTGGGTCCCAACATTGGCGAGGACGCCGCGATCCTAAGGATAGGCGGAAAACTTGTCGCGTTTAAATCCGATCCCATCACGGGCTCGGTCGACGAAGTAGGATTTCTGGCAATACATGTGAACGCCAACGACATCGCGACTAGGGGCGCGGATCCGAAGTGGTTTCTCCAGTGCATACTCCTCCCAGAGGGCTCAACCCTCGAGTCACTCGACAAGATCACGTGGCAGATGGACTCCGCTGCCAAGGAGATCGGCGTATCGATAGTGGGCGGCCACACCGAGGTTACACCTGGCATAGAACGAGCGATTGTTGTCGGGTCTATGATAGGCATAATCAGGAACAGCCGTTTCTTCACTTCTGGGGGCGCAAGACCTGGCGACCTGCTCTACATGACCAAATACGCAGGGCTGGAGGGGACTGCCATTCTCTCCTCAGACAAAAGAATTCTCTCCAGCCAGGGGGAGTCCTTCGTGTCGCGCTGCAAGAGTCTACTGACACTCATCAGCGTGGTTAGGGAGTGCCGGATTCTTAGGGAAATCGAGGGCGTGACCTCCATGCACGACCTAACAGAGGGAGGGGTTCTTGGGGGGGTCTGGGAGCTTGCCGAGGCAGCCTCCATCGGAGTATCCATCGACCTGAGGTGTGTTCCAGTACTTCCAGAGACTCGGATCATCTGCGAAGAGCTTGGCTTGGATCCGTACAGGCTCATCAGCTCAGGCTCACTCCTCTTCACGGTCGCCCGCGGCTCTGAGCGGGAAGTGGAACTCTCACTGAAATCATCTGGAATTCCCTTCACTAAGATCGGAGCTCTGCTCCCGCCCTCGGAGGGTAGGCATTATATAGACGCCCAAGGAAAGATAAATCCACTGGAGCCCCCCTCGACTGATGAACTCTGGCGGGGAGTTAAGTGAATCGCCGAGTTTTAAGGATTTTAATGCTTTATGAGCGGGAAATCCCACATGCTTCAGCGGTTGGTAGCTCACGAATCTTTCCCTTTTTATCTGAACTCCACAGGGACCTCGCCCGTAAGGGTGGAAGAGTCCACTTGCATTCTGCATACCCGTAAAAGACCTGGACCTGTCCATACAAACTTTTTCAATTTTAATTATAATACTTTCACTTCTGTCTCCGCTAATAGTTTTTTCTAAAGTACAAAAACCATAAATCACTCTGCCCCTCAGTGATCTACGGGTAGAAGCTTTGGCCTATGACATAATCGCCCAAGAGATGCGGAGACCCACGGTCTTCAAGGACGAATCTGCGCTATTCCCAGACTATGTTCCCACAAACCTAGTCCACAGGGAGCCCCAGCTCAAGTCGCTTGGCAGGATCTTCCGAGTCACCTTCGAGTCCCCAGGGACAGTCTCACAGAAGGTCACGCTCGTTGGAGACGTTGGCGTTGGCAAGACCGCCGTGGCGAAGAGGTTCGGCTCGACTGTGGAGTCCCTTGCAAAGGAGAGGGGGCTCAACCTCAAGTACGTCCATGTGAACTGCTACAAGGACAGGACTCTATTCCTCGTCGTAAGGAAGGTAGCCCAGCAGCTAATACCCGGGCTCCCAGAGAGGGGGTTTTCTGCACAGGAGCTCTTCGGGACCGTCTGGGACACGTTGGAGGGCGAGAATGCGCACCTCTTACTTGCGCTCGACGAGATAGACTTCCTTGTGGCTAACGAGAAGGATGCCCCTCTCTACTTCCTCACCAGGGTGGCCGACGAGTACATTGGCAAGCCACAACGCCTGAGCCTGATCCTAATCACCCGGAACCTTGACTTCGTTTCAGATCTTGACAGGAGCGTCCAGAGCACGCTACTCCACAACATTGTACGCTTTGAAAGGTACACCTCAGAACAGCTGTATGATATAATAAAGATGAGGAGTATGGAATCCATCAAGGAGGGTGCTGTGAGTGACGACGTGCTGTCAATGATCGCCGAGATAGCCGCTCCTCGGGGCGATGCCAGGTACGCGCTGGAGCTACTCTGGAGGTCTGGCAAATACGCAGACGCCGAGGGGTCCAACAAGATCCTCCCCGAGCACGTGAGGAAGGCTCAGTCGGACGTCCTCCAATTCCCCATAAATATAATAATGGAACTCCCACTCCACGAGCGCCTCTTCCTACTTTCGGTCGCTAAGGCCCTGAAGAAGAGCAAGTCCGCGTACGTCGCCATGGGAGAGGTTGAGTCAATTTACAGGCTCATCTGCGAGACAAGGTCCATAGAGCCGAGGAAGCACACTCAATTCTGGGAATACCTCCAGAACTTGAAGAACCTTGGCGTGCTCCAGACGAAGATCTCCGGGTCTGGCTTTAAGGGAAAGACGACGCTTATAGGGCTCATGAATGTGCCCGCAGAGGCGCTGGAATCTGCGCTTTCGGGTGGTATTTAATGTCCTTGGAGGAGATACTGTCTTCAAAGGGAAGGATCAAAGGACTAAAAGTCCTGGCGGAGAGGGGGGAACTCAACATCTCCGACATAACGCGCAGGGCAAACCTGAACCACGCCACCACCTCTTCCCACCTAAAGAGGCTATGTGAGCTGGGAATAGTGGAGGAGAAGAGGTTTGGGAGGATAAGGATCTTCCGCCTGAAGAGGGAAGACCCGCGCGCATGGGCCATACAGACGCTGTTCGACTCTTTCAAGAGGGGTATTAAGGCTTGAAAAAGATGGACATCTCAGGGGGATTGACGCTTGAGTGTTAAAATGGTAGATATAACCCGCAAAGAGCCAACGGTGAGGGAGGCAAGGGCATCTGGAAAGATCTCCCTCAAAGAGGAGACGATATCACTAATAAAGAAGAATGCCATCGAGAAGGGGGACGTCTTTGCTGTCGCCAGGGTTGCAGCCATACAGGCTGTCAAGCGCACCTCTGAAATGATCCCGCTCTGCCACCCAATCCCAGTGGAGCACGTCTCCGTGGACTTTGAGGTGGGCGAAACTGATGTCTCGGTGGCTATCTCGGTGAAGACAACGGCCAAGACAGGGGTTGAGATGGAGGCGCTCACTGGGGTCTCGGCAGCCCTCCTCACCATCTGGGATATGACCAAGATGTACGAGAAGGACGCCTCCGGGCAGTACCCCACAACACTCATAAAGGAGATCAGGGTAACTGAGAAGCGCAAAGGGTAAAGCCGTATGGATTTTAGCCACCACTCAGACCTGCCCCGAAACCTCCGTTTTCTGATCTTGGTCACTAGCGATACCATAGCGACGAAGATCTCTAAGGGCGAGCGGTTCGCTGACAAGAGTGGCGATCTCGCCATAGGAGCCATCAGCGGGGCTAACCACACAGTCGTAGACCGCCTCTACGTCCCTAACGATATCTCCGCAATACGCGAGAGGGTCAAAAATGCCGCCCTAAACAGGGTTGCTGACATCATCTTGATAAGTGGGGGGACTGGTCCTGGTCCGAGAGACTTGACGATCGAGGCTGTTAGACCCTTGTTCGAGAAGGAGCTCCCAGGCTTTGGAGAGCTTTTCAGGTGGATGTCCTACGAAAAGGTCGGGACCTCTGCCATGGCATCCCGCGCCACGGCTGGGATCTTGAATGGGGTCCTCGTCTTTGCGCTGCCGGGATCGCCGGAAGCAGTGAGACTGGCGCTGGATAAAATCATAATCCCGGAATCCCCCCATCTGGTAAAGATGATTCGTGGTCATACCCACCCCTCGGGCGACGTGGCAACAGACTGAGGTTGTGCTGACAACCAGTTAAATTTGGTGGAAGACGAGAATTTATCGATTAGTGTTGGGCTTGACATCAAAGGCAAAATGCGAGAGGTGAAGATTTAAGCCAGCTCTCGGGTTTTAGAGATCGTGTCCCCCATGAACTCCAGCCCTCATGTAATATGCATCGCTGCCTTTGGGAGGGGACGTGGCAAAACAACCCTCATTCAGGGCATTACCAAGATACTAACTTCTAAGGGCATGAGGGTCTCTGTCATAAAGCATTCGGCACACGCCCTTGGGAAAGACCCAGGGAAGGACACGAGCCGGTTCATGGAATCCGGCGCCTCCGCCTCGGCCATCTTGGCGGGGGATGGAGAGTGTGCCGTTTACCTGCCGAACCGCTCCTTAACCGACCTGATCTCATTATTCTCTTACCTAGGGGTGGACCTAATTCTGTGCGAAGGCTTCAAATCATCCCCGTATCCTAAGCTTGTAATAGTGAACTCCCCGGAGGAGCTCAAAATGGTCGGGGCGCTCAAGGGCGTGATCGGCGTCATATCCAATTGTATCGCTCAAGGACAAGAGCTTACGATCCCCGTATTGAGTAAAGACCCCTCAGCCGTGGCTGATTTCATTCTCTCCCAAACTAAGGGTGGTAACAAATCTTGATCGACCCGTACAGCAGGAGGATCACAGGGCTCAGGATCAGCCTGACGCAGAGGTGCAACCTGAACTGCAAATACTGCCACCATGAAGGGGAGGGCAAGACGTCTGAGGAGATGACCGCTGGCGAGGTCCTCAGGATAGTCAAGATCGCATCATCCCTCGGCATCAGGAGGGTCAAGTACACCGGTGGCGAGCCGCTTCTCAGGGGCGACCTCAACGAGATCATCAAGGGGTCGGTCGCAATCGGGCTGGAGGACGTGGCAATAACAACAAACGGCACACTCCTTAAGGGAAAAGCCTCAGAACTCAACGCTGCCGGTCTTCGCAGGATGAACGTCTCCATTCCTAGCCTGGACCCCTCCCTCTACCACTCGCTCACAGGCGGGGACCTCGTGAATACCGTAAGGGGTATCGCCGAGGCTGCGGAATGCGGGATAAAGATAAAGATCAACACGGTGCTGATGAGGGGGGTGAACGAGGGGGAGATACGCCGCTTCATAGAACTCGCATCTGCCATAAACGGCTCGTTGCAGTTCATAGAACTTGAAAACCTAAACCTGGAGGACCCCTTCTTCAAAGACCATTATCTTGATCTCTCCAAGCTGGAGTCCATGCTCGAGAGGGTGGCTGAGCGCGTCCTGCTCAGGGAAGACATGAACAAGAGGCGCATCTACATGGTGGGCAGTACTCCCGTTGAGGTTGTCCGCCCGACAAACAACCCAGACTTCTGCGCGCGTTGCTCAAGGATAAGGGTGACGAGCGACGGGAAGATCAAGCCTTGCCTGATGCGCTCTGACAACCTTGTAGAGATCTTGGGTCCAATGAGGGGCGGTGCCTCCGACGAGGACCTGCGCCTCCTCTTCCTGAAGGCAGTTAGCCTCCGCTCTCCTTACTACCGGCAGACCCGAGGATAGGCCCTTTCCCGGCCTCCTCCATGATCTCGATATAAGGGATGTATTCTGTCTTGACTTTCTTAACAGACGCGTGCAGCTCCTTCGCCAGCTCGAGGTACTCCTCCATCAACTTGCCCCTCATCTCCTTGGTCTGGCTCAGGATTCCGATCCTCTTGGGGAAGGAGTACTTCGTGAACCTGTATGGTCCCCTCCTAGCCAGTGCAGCTCCGCCCGCTGCCAGCTCCACTGCGTAACTGATGAGGTCCCACATCTGCCTCCTCTTGACCCTGTTCATAAAGATGTCTGCCCTGGAGAACCAGTCGTAGGCCTCTGCCCTCTCCCTTGGGTCGGTGTACTGGTTGGGTATGTTCTCGTTGATCCACTGGAGGAGCATGTCGAGATCCACAGATGCGCCCTCAGCCGCCGCCCTAGCCTCCACAATGGTTCTGGCAGAGAATATCCCCTTCATAACATCAAAGATGCCCATCTCCTGGGTCCTTGGGTACAACCTGCCAACATCAACAGCCCTCAGGACGCTCCTCCCCTCCGCCAGCATCTGCAGGTCGTTCACCGCAGCCCTTATGTCCCCGTTGGCCGCCTCGGCTATCTTCCTCAGCGCCTCATCCTCAGCATTTACGCCAGCCAGCTGCGCGATCCTCCTGAGCCTAACAACTATGCTCGGCGTCCTTATCCTGTTGAACTTGATCATGTGACAGATCTCCCTCAGCTGCCTGAACCTCGGGTCCCAGGGGTCGTTCACCGCGAGGACCACCGGGTACCTCGAGAGATTTATGGTTCTCATTATGGCACCGAGTCCGCCCCTGTCCTCCCTTCCGGATATACCGTCGAGCTCATCAAAGAAGATCAGCTTCCCCCTTTTGCCAAGCAGCGAGCTCTGCAACGTTGCACCCCCCGCCACCCTCTCGACCGCCTCCTCAGTCCTAAAGTCGCTGGCATTCATCTCGATCAGCTCTAGGTCCAGCGCCTCTGCGACTAGGTTCACGGAGAGGGTCTTCCCTGTGCCAGGTGGTCCGCAGAGGAGTGCTGCCTTCTTCTCAGCCCTGCCAGCCAAGCTCTCCTTTACCCACTTCATGAGCTCCTCTGCTGAATCGTAATTCCCAACGAGCTCTTGCAGCGTCCTTGGCCTGTACCTCTCAGACCAAGGGGTGCCCAACTCGGGTCCCATTAAAATCCCCTCATCCGCCACTGCCCACCATCGCTATCTTGGCGATCAAGGCGTTGAGTTGGACCTCGTCACTGCCACCTTCCAGGAGCCTGTACTCGGTCTCCCCCAGCAGGTCTATTATTTTGAGCTTCAGCCTCTCGTCCACATCGAGCCACAGGACCTCCCTATGGATCTGCTTCACCACATCGAGCCCTGACAACCCGTACTCCATAATAAGCCTCATGACCTCGTTCCTGGCAGAACTGAAGTCGCCCCCAAGGGCTTTCTCCAGCACCAACTTCAGTTCCTTGGGGCTCACCCTGCCGGCGATCCTGTAAATTACCTTCTCATCCACCTTACTTCCTATGGCTGCCGCTGCCTGTAGCGTGTTTATGACCTTCCTGAGGTCCCCCCCACCTATGTAGATCAGAGCCTCAAGACCCTCAGGCGTTATCTCTACGCCCTCCATGTTACAGATGTACTTCACCCTCGCCTTGACGTCTTCCGGCTTAAGCGGCGTGAACCTGAAGAAGGCACACCTCGACTGGATGGGCTCAATGATCTTTGTGTAATAATTGCAGGCCAGTATGAACCTGCACGTGCTTGTGTACATCTCCATCGTCCGCCTGAGCGCCTGTTGGGCCTCCGTAGTCATGTTGTCCGACTCGTCGAGCACAAGTATCTTGAAGGGAGCGTCCCCCATACTGACCGTCCTCGCAAAATCCTTGACTGTCGTCCTTATCACGTCTATCCCCCTCTCGTCGCTCGCGTTGAGCTCAAGGTAGTTCTTGTGGTATTCCTTTCCAAAAAGGTCCATCGCCAGCGCGAGGGCAGCCGTCGTCTTACCGGTCCCAGGGGGTCCTGCGAAGAGGCAATGGGGCATTGATCTCTCTTTAACGAACCTCTTCAACCTCTCCACTATCTCCTCCTGGTTGACTATTTCGTCTAGGGTCTTTGGGCGGTACTTCTCAGCCCACATAACCTCTCGGATCTCATGGCGGACACCTGAAACTGACATTGCCCCACACCCTCCTATCTTCTTAGCTAGGTCGGATATTTAACTCTAAGGAGTAACAGCGCGGGCTACACACCCCCTGGAGGGTTTTGAACCCCTTTCCGGATATTAAGGTTGAGCTCACAATTTTAAAAAAGTCCAAATTTGTACAGAAAGCACTAAATAACCGCCCGCCATCTTTTCAATACAAACTCTGGGGATGTGCACATGCCTAGGGCTAGGACCATTCCGCTCGTCGCATTCTACACCGGGCTCGTAACCGTATCGACTCTTATATTCACCGTCTATGTACCTGCGACGCGCGGCTACTTCAACATCGGCGAGTCTGCAGTCTACCTTGTGGCGCTCTTGGCAGGTCCCTACGTTGGCGCATTTGCGGGCGGGGTCGGTTCAATGCTGGCCGATCTCTCCCTCGGCTACCTGTTCTTTGCTCCGGCCACTCTGGTGATAAAGGGTATCGAGGGCGGCGTCCTTGGAATACTAACAAAGAGGGCTCCGAACCTCTCAAACAGGAGCTGGCGCCTCATCTCAACTAGTGTGGCCATGATCCTGTCAGTGTCAATCTTTATCATTGGGAGGGGCTACTATGTTGGGTCATCCGACCTCTCATTAGGGCTCCCAGGTTTTTCCTCAACCCTGAGTATAGCCCTAACCGAACTGTTCTGGGCTGGGGTTGCCGCCGCATCTTTTGTCGCACTGATTGTCATCTCCTTCTTGGTACGCCCGGAGGTAGGGTGGCTCGTCCTGTCCTGTTCAATCTCAGGCAGCCTGATGGTCTTGG
>CAZZJY010000133.1:0-2914 GCA_964654895.1 uncultured Nitrososphaerota archaeon | reverse complement strand
CTCGGATGGCACCTTTAGGCTGGAGTACTCTCCGTGGGCATCGATGATGACGAGGGGGACTCCCTTCTTGATGAGCTCCTCCGCCATGACGCCCATGGTGTAGGACTTGCCGGCGCCAGGCTTGCCGACTATAAACACCCGGGTGAGCTTTTTCACGGGCAGCCAGACCATGATGTCCCTTGCCTTCAGCTTTCCAATGTACAACCCTTCAGCATCTGAGGTGAGAATCCCGAGACCCCTCCTAATGGTCTCGTCTGACGCCATGTGAACTTCGGACCCTGGCGGGAAAGGGGTCTTGGGCGAGGGACCAACAACAACACAGCTACCTATCAGCTTGTCCCCGCTTCTCTTTACTTCTTTTATCATGAGCAAAAAGGGCCTACCCTCATGAACCACCTCCACATAGTCGTTCCTTCCGAACTTCCCGTTTGTTATAACCATTGAGAATGAATCTGTGCTCGTGACGCCCTCGATCTTACCCACGACCACGGGATTCGAGATCAACTCAAAGACCCCCTTAAGAGTATGGAGACATTGCTTAAAAAAAGTTCGGATGCACGATCATTCAAAAAACGATTTGCGTCTATCTAAGTAAAATTTACGAACTTAATTTATGAAATTGCGTGAACTAATAGTATACTATAGGACGAAAAAATTTATATAAGGTTCGAAAACTAATATTGGCGGTGCGATTCGATGAGGAAGGTAATGATACTCGACACAACGCTCCGCGAGGGCGAGCAGACCCCTGGCGTCTCCTTCACTGTGGAAGAAAAGTTGCAGATAGCCAGGAGACTAGACGAGGCAGGGGTCGACATGATAGAGGCAGGACACCCGGCAGTCTCTAGGGACGTGGCAGAGGCTGTCAAGAGGATAGCCTCGGAGAAGCTCTCTGCAGAGATCTTGGCTCATAGCAGGGCTATGATCTCGGATGTGGATGCTGCTTTAAATTGTGATGTGCAGAGAGTGGCCATATTCCTCGGTGTGACCGACGCAAAACTGAGATCTATGAAAATGACAAAAGAAGAGGCGATCAGAACCGCCGTATCATGCGTGGAGTACGCAAGGGCCCACGGACTCAAAGTCAGGTTCACTGCCGAGGACGCTACGAGGGCCGAATATGACTACGTTGTGAAGATCTGCAGGGCGGCAGTGGAGGCGGGGGCCGACAGGATAAGCATACCAGACACCGTGGGATCTATGACGCCACGCAAGATAATGGACCTCTTCGCGAAGCTCTCAAAGGACATAAATGCAGAGTTGGATGCCCACTGCCACAACGACCTAGGGATGGCTGTTGCCAATGCTTTGGCTGCGGTGGAGGGGGGCGCCACCGCGGTGCACACGACCGTGAACGGACTCGGGGAAAGGGCGGGGATAACCGCGCTTGAGCCTTTCGCGGTGGCTCTGAAAGTCCTTTATGATGTGGACACCGTCGAGCTTGACAAACTTCCAGAGCTATCAGCGATGGTTGAAAAGTTCAGCGGCATACCTATCGCGCCCACTCAGCCCATAGTTGGCGAGAACGCATTTTCACACAAGGGGGGAGTCCATGCGGCCGCTGTGATCTTCGATCCCAAGACCTACGAGGCTTTCCCACCGGGGCTTGTGGGGAGGCAGAGGGAGATTGTCATCAGTAAATATGCCGGAAGGGTGGCGGTGGAGGACAGGCTTAAGAGGCTGGGCGTGGCGCTGAGCGAAGAGGAGCTCATGAAAGTTTTGTCTGCAATCAAGGAAAGACCAGAGATAAGAAGTTACAGGGACGTTGATCTCCTGGAGCTGGCAGAAAGGGCGACAGGAAGGCGGCTTGAAATCCAAGTTCCGAAAAAGATAGAGGCGATCGTTATGGTCAAGTGCGAGTCCAATGTCTACACCACCTCAGTGGCGAGAAGGATCCTCTGGATTAAGGGGGTAGAGCGCGTGCTCGAGGTGAGCGGAGACTTTGACATTGAAGTCTTAATAAACGTGGACTCCATAACGCAGATGAACGAAGTCCTGGAGAACATCAGGCTAATCAAGGGCGTCACAGGGACCAATACCAGAGTTGTCCTCAAAAAGTTCAACTCCCTCTCGGCAAATTAGTCAAACATATCGGCGTCAGCACTTGTAGCGAAGAGAATAATAGCCCAAAACCCACAGAACTCTTTCGAGATGATCCTGATGATGTCAAGGGAGGAGGCATTAGGTCTAATAAAAGAACATGTTTCAAAGGAAAACAACATAAAGCACATGGTAGCTGTCGGCGGGATCATGAAGGAGCTTGCAACGAAGTTGAGAGAAGATGCGGCAGAATGGGAGCTCGTTGGACTTCTTCATGACATAGATTTCGAGAAATGTAAAGGAATGGAGGACCACACACTGATTGCTAAGGAGATACTTAAAGGAAAAATCAGTGATAACTTGATAGAGGTTATAATGGCACATAACTTTGAAAACACAAAGGTTCCGCTAGACAGCAGAATAAAAAAAGGGCTTGTGGCCAGTGACGCCCTCTCGGGCTTGATAGTTGCCACCGCTCTGGTTATGCCCTCAAAAAAGGTGGCCGAGATAAAGAAGGAGACGTTGATCAAAAAGTTCAAGAGTAAGGATTTTGCAAGGGGGGCGAGTAGAGAGAGGATCTCACTCTGTACAGAGCTCGGACTTTCCTTGGAGGAGTTCATGGAGATTGGTTTGGAAGGGATGAAAAAAGTCGCGGTCGAGCTAGGGTTATGAAATAAAAACCGATAATCTCTAGACTAAAGCGCCCTCAGAGGACCTGCCGCATTGACACCCGCGTTCTTTGGAGATCTTCGGGATGATCTCTACCAAAAGCCTTCTCACTTTTTCCACATTGGCCTTTAGGGTAGTAACGACCTCCTCTGCCGTAACAGGTCTCTCAGCCCAGACATCGTAATCAGTAACCGTCGCAAGGGTT
>CAZZJY010000132.1:0-3281 GCA_964654895.1 uncultured Nitrososphaerota archaeon | reverse complement strand
TAGACAACGTCACAACCCTTGACTGCAGTTCTTACGAGCTCTGGGTCTTCGACCCCTCCTTGTATGAACTCCATCTTTGGGTGGGTGTAGCCTTCAAGTTCGCCTTTTGATTTGTCTAAAACAACAACATCGTTACCTTTTAGCAAAGAAGCCTTGGTCAACCTACTCCCTACGAATCCTCCCCCACCAGTAATCAGCACCCTCATTGAGACACCCCTGTACTTTTTATTGAGAGATAGATTTATACTTGTTTAAAAGTATCTTATAACGGTGTATTATGTGAAGATATGGCAGGGCATTGAGGTGGAGTACTGCGTACCTTATATCAAAGGGAAGGCATATGTTAATGAACTGCTGGATGCACTGAGGAATTACAGGATTCCTCCAAATGGGGAGCCACCATTTCTACCCAAGAGAGACGGGCAGTTCTCACAATTTTTGATAAACGGGGGAAGGGCATACGGGGACATGAGCGTTACTCCAGGGGTGTACGACGTTCTTGAGATAACCACGCCCGAGTGTCCAAACCCATTCTTAGCACTTGCCTATGAGAAGGCGACAGAGGTTTACGCGAGGATAGCGTCCGATGAATTCGAGAGGCTAAGCGGCTTCAGGGTCCACTGCTACAAGATAAGTGCAACCCGATCAGAGCATGAATACACGACACGCGGGTTGCACGAGTCTTATTTGGTGGAAAGGAAGGCTTTCGAGGATGGTGTTAAAGAGCTCATACCGTACCTTGTTGTTAGGCAGATCTTCACGGGTGTGGGGGGCTACTATTTCGGGAGGTTTATGATCTCCCCCAGGCAAATGTTTGTGAAGTGCGTATACGCCGAGAAGGTCTTCGGATACTGGCCGCTCATAGGCGGCATAGACGAGCCCCATGCGGACTCCAGATTCAGAAGGGTACAGGTCACGAATGGTGAGGGTGCAAGGTCTGAATGGACAACCTTCATCCGGCAGGCAATAACTTCTTATGTAATCAGAGGCATCGAGAGGGGACTCATAAAAGGCGCCCCCCGCCTGAGAGATCCTGTCGAGACAACGAAGCTAATCGCGATATCCCCTGAGGGGGACTGGACTTTAGAGCTTGAGGGCGGACAGGAGATCAAAGCATTCGATCTACTCTCGCACTATCTTGATGGCATAGAGAGGCTCTTCTCGATTGAAGAGATTGACGATTGGGACAGATATGCCCTAAAGGAGTTCAAGTTTACGCTTAAAAAACTCGAAGAGGGAGACTTTGAGGCGCTGAAGGAGCGGGTGGAGTGGGTAACCCGGCTGGAGGTTATAGAGAAGAATTTTGATAAGTACTTTGAGAGTGAGGACCCACTTGAGGATAGCAAGGTGACGGCAAATAACCAATACAGTGCAGTGAGCGATGCCACTTTCGAACGAATTCAGGAGGAGCTGAAATTAATCAATTTGTTGGATGACAGGGACCTTTCAAGGGCAGTACTATTCCCCCCTCCCGGCTCTAGGGGCTTTGCCAGGGTTAAGGTGGCAAGGGAATTGCAGCCTTGGTTGGACGATCTTGGGTGGGCAAATGTTTGCATTGAGGGCACAGTGCACCCAATGCTAGATCTGAATGGGTGGGACGATGCCAAAATTTCAGACCTCATAAATAAGATTAAGCCAAAGGCAAAGTAACTTTGCACGCCCTATCCTACTACGAGTTGCCTTATTCCCCCAATTTTTAATTACACAATCCCATTGTCGTCATATTTTCATCATCATTTTTCATAATTATTCCAATTTCCAATCTTAAATTGGTCCCTGTATAGCAGCCACGGTGATTGTGAGCATTTTTCAAATAACACTCCGGCTGTTTACAACAACTGATAACCCCCCAAAACTATTTTATATACAAGGGTAATAATAGTAATTAAGGGATTTTTATGAAAATTCTTCGGGAGATGGCGCGGGGGGTAGAATACGAGTTCAGTGTTAACAAATATCCACCAATACTTCCTGGCATCCAGCTCTCAGACCTTGTGGGGAGAACCATCAATTCCATAAAGGATCTGGGCTTTGTGTCTGGCGTGAACTGGAGCGTGGAGGATGAGGTTGGCAATCTGACTTACGAGAGAGGTCTAATGGATTCTTGGCTGTTCTACGAGGGGCCTTACGAGGTGGCATTAAACGGGATGCGCATTTACGACGACGCCCAGCACTTGGAGCTCTCGACGCCAGTATTCAGGGACCCCCTGGACGCGGTAGTTTACGATAAGGTCGCGGAAAGGCTGGCTTTCCTGGGCGTACAGCGCCTCAAAGAAACCCACGGGGAGATATACTGCTACAAAAACAACACGAGTCTACTGAAGGGGGCGCTGGGCTACGAGTCAGTAGCCTGGGGGACTCACGTGAACTTCTGTGTCAAGAGGAGTGTGTTCAACTATGATAAATGGGGTTCCATAGAGGAGATGTTAGTCCCCTTCATGGTCAGCAGGGTCCCCCTAATAGGGGGTGGAGGAGTTCTCCCAAAGAGGGAGGACTATACATTCGAGCCTCCTACGAGCTCCAGACTGAGGGGGGACAGACTTGTATATGTCGTATCGCCAAGGGCCGTTTTCATAAAGCAGATATCCTCAATCGACACCACGGTGGAGAGGGGTTTCCTTAATCTCCGTGACGAACCACACGCAGATCCTGAAAAGTACTGGAGGCTCCACGACATTAACCACGAAGCGCTAAGGAGTGACTTCCAGATATTTTTGAGGGATGCCCTTGAAGTCTTTGTCCTAAGGGCTGCCGAGGAGGGTTTGCTTGCAAATCCCCCCAAGATAAGTGACCCGTTCGATGCCGTGAAGAAAGTCGCCTCTGAGAATAGGAGTATCGCCCAGCCTATAGACCTGAAAGGAGGGGGAAGTGGGAGGTTGTTATCAGACATCTTTGCATTTTACATCAGCGCCGCTGAGAGGTTGATAGAGGAGAAAGGAGACTCTGAAGACATGCGAGTCCTAAAGACCATTGAGGGCGTGGCGCAGAAATTGAAAGAGGGGAGGTTTGAAGATCTCGGTGGAAGTTTGGACTGGATCGCAAAGATGTTGCTTGTAGAAGAATATGGAGCAAAAGGAGACGAGATGACAACGATCTGCAACCAATACAGTTTGTTGGACGATTCCACCGGGTTCTACACAGGCGACGAGTACAAGAGTGTCGACTCGTTATTTGATCCCGAGCCATCAGCATCTTTCCTAGCCGCGGTCTTCCCGCCGGCAGAAACTATCAAAGAACGAGTTAGAAATTGACTATCGAACCCTCCAAGCGAAACAAGAGAT
>CAZZJY010000131.1:0-3500 GCA_964654895.1 uncultured Nitrososphaerota archaeon | reverse complement strand
AGCTTACCTAGTAGAAAACCGATTTTCGGCATCTGCTCCTCTTTGTACCTCTCATCGTAAAGGTGCGCTGTTGCGTTATAGTCCCTCAGCAGGTCTAATTTTCCCATATCGCCCTCAAAAACTTAAAATATCGATTTAATTAACTTATTTGCTACGAACCAATACCACGGGGGGAGCTTTTTGTCAGAGGCACAAAAAACTGAAGCACAAAGTGCAGAAAAACCGTCAATGCCAAAAGACGTCATTTTAGTTGGAAAGAAGCCTGTTATGAGCTATGCCATGGCAGCACTGATGCAACTCAGCAACAGCGGAACCATAACCATAAAGGCAAGAGGGAGGGCCATCTCGCGTGCAGTTGATGTGGCAGAGGTTGTCTCAAAGAGGTTCCTCAGTGGCAATGCTGTCGTAAAATCCGTCAGCATAGGCACGGAGACCGTCGGAGATCCGCCAAAGAACGTCTCAATAATAGAGATCAAGATCTCTGGGAAGCCAAGCAAGAAGCAGGAATGACCGGCAAGGGTCACTGAAGGGTAAGCACCTTTCCTTTTTTTTGGGTCTAGGAAACCCATAACTTCGTTTCCGATATGGGATGAACGGACTTCATATTCTGCCGCAAGGAGGTCCATGGGATTTATCCATGGGCAGCTGACGAACTATCCGCCTGCCACGGGTGGAAATATTGAGATGCAGTCCCCATCACTCAACTCTGTCTCAAGCCCTCTCAATTCCCTTACATCTCTACCATTCACCAAAATCTTAACCATCTCCTTGATTTTCTCCCCTTCCATCACCGCGTCCCTGAAGCCCTCCCCGAACCTCTCTATGAGGGCTAAGATGGCATCACCCACCGTATCGGCGCAATTCAATTCCACAGAGTTGGCTCCCAGAAGTTCTCTGAGTGTTGCGAAGAACTCTACCCTTATTGCCATAAGATCTCCCCTCGCCCTCCATCCCGCCATATCATATCCGTCTCATGCCTGCCCTTATTCCTTTTTTTGTTATTTATTAAAATGGGGAACAAGTAACCCTGCACCCTCACTAGGCATACCTATCAGAGACTGAATTGCAAAATATATTTCGACAAGTATAAGTATTATCCACATTTTATGAGTAGCCCAGAGGGAATTTCATGGGCGGCTATATGGGTAGAATACTCAGGGTAGACCTTTCATCACGAGAGATATCCTTTGAAGATCTCGATATGGATGTAGCAGCTTCTTTTGTAGGCGGGAGAGGCTACGGGGCGAAGATCCTCTTCGAAGAACTTCCTGTCGGGATAGATCCGTTGAGCCCAGCCAACAAACTCATTTTTATGACTGGTCCACTGACCGGCACGGCGGCACCTACGTCGGGGAGATACTCTGTCTCGACAAAGTCGCCCGCCACCGGGACTGTGTTCGACGCTAACAGCGGAGGTCACTTTGGCGTTGAACTCAAGAGGTCGGGCTTTGACGGTATAATATTTGAGGGTGCCAGTGAGACTCCAGTTTACCTATCAATTATAAATGGGAAAGCAGAACTCCGGGACGCCTCAGGTTTATGGGGACTTGACGTATTCGAGACTGAGGACCGCCTCAAGCACATTGTCAACAACCAGTTCGCGAGAGTCGCCTGCATAGGACCTGCAGGGGAGAACTTAGTGAAGATCGCGGCAATAATGAACGAGAAGCACAGGACCGCCGCAAGGGGCGGCGTCGGGGCGGTCATGGGCTCCAAGAAGCTAAAGGCCATCGTGGTAAAGGGCTCCGCCGAGATCCCATTAGCGAATCGATATGCCTTCATGAAGGAGGTCAGGCATGCAACGGAGGTGCTGAGAGGTCATCCTGTCACAGGCGACGGCTTGGGCAGGTATGGAACCGCCGTGCTGGTGCACATCATAAACAAGGCAGGCATATTCCCCGTGAGGAACTACAGCACTGGTGTGTTCGAAGATGCCGAGAAAGTCAGCGGCGAATACATGGCCAAGACCATCCTTAAGGGAAAGAAAGGGTGCTTCGCCTGCCCCATAATGTGTGGGAGGATCACACGTGTCAAACTCCCTTCAGGCGAGATCGTGGAATCTGAGGGTCCTGAGTACGAGACCATCTGGTCCCTTGGACCGAACTGCGGGATAAATGATATCGAGGCTATAGCTTATGCGAACGACCTGTGTAACCGGTATGGCATAGACACTATATCCATGGGGCAGGCTATAGGGTTTCTAATGGCATGCTTCGAGAATGGTAAAGTGAAGCTTGAGGAGATAGGTTTTGCTCCAAAGTTTGGCAATGCCGAGGCTCTCCAGAAGCTGATAACCATGACTGCCTTCAGACAGGGCATAGGCGCCTTACTGGCAGAGGGGACAAAGAGGGCTGCTGCAAAGCTGGGCGGAGAGGACTACGCCATGCACGTTAAGGGACTTGAACTTCCGGCCTACGACCCGAGGGGTGCGAAGGGCATGGCTCTGGCATATGCCACATCAAACAGAGGAGGCTGCCACCTCAGGGCGTTCATGATAGCACCGGAGATCCTAAGCCTTCCAAGGTATCTGAACCCCAACGCCTACGACAACAAAGCCGCCCTCACAAAGGTAATGCAGGACGTATTCGCCGTACTAGACTCGTTAGTGTTATGCAAGTACACCACTCTGGCACTATTCTCGACGCTCCTATTCGAACCAGACTTCTACGCACGCCTCCTGACCACCGCGACGGGCTTTTATGTGGACCGGGACGAGTTTTACAAGATTGGTGAACGTATCTACAACTTGGAGAGGCTCTTCAACGTCAGGGAGGGCTTTTCAAGGAAGGATGATTACCTGCCGAGGCGCCTTCTTGAGGTGCCTATGCCAGAGGGTCCTGCGAAGGGTGAGACCGTCGATATGGATAGGTTATTAAATGAGTACTATGCTGTAAGAGGTTGGGACTATAATGGAATACCCACGGATAAGAAGGTGTCTCAGTTGGGTCTCAAGCCACTTTATGAGGGTCCTAAACTCCAGGTTGCGATCGATGAACGGTATCTTAAGGACGCGCTGCCCATAGCCGAAGCTTCGTATCGTGGGGGCGCCGATATAATCGAGGCAGGGACCCCCTTGATCAAGTCAGAGGGACTCAGGGCAGTTAAGGAGTTCCGTAAAATATGCCCCAATGCCACAATAATAGCAGATCTGAAGACTTTTGACACGGGATGGCTGGAGACCGAGCTAGCCGTCGAGAATGGTGCTGATATGGTAACTGTTATGGGTGCCACTGATGACTACACCATAAAAGACGCCGTCGGAGCTGCCCGCAAATACGGAGTTAAGGTGATGGTGGACCTAATGAACCTGAAGGATCCTATCAGCAGAGCCGTGGAGGTCGAGAAGCTCGGCGTGGACGTTGTCTGTTTGCACGTTGGGATAAGCGCTCAGACAAGGGAGCGCGAGGTCGACCAGAAGATCGCCCTTGTGGAGAATCTGGTGAGGTCTGTGAAAATTCCTGTGGCGGTGGCGGGAGGAATAAAGCTCGAGGTGGTTCCAT
>CAZZJY010000130.1:0-4762 GCA_964654895.1 uncultured Nitrososphaerota archaeon | reverse complement strand
TCCTCCACGTAGTTTACTTCCTTGTTCAGGTATTTCGAGAGGAGCGCTGCGTGGTTTTCCAGCGTTGAAAAATCAGTATCTCCGGGTCTCCCCTGGTGCGCAGGTATGGTGACAGACGCGCCCCTCTCGAGAAGCTCCCTTATTGTGGCAGCATGGCTCCTTATTCTAGTATCGTCGGTTATCCTCCCTGTCATAGGATCGATAGGCGAGTTTATGTCAACCCTCAAAAGCGTTTTCTTGCCGTCAAAATCGAAGTTGTCCATGGTGTAGAATTCTAGTTTAGTGTTGAACATTAGTCAGCCCTCGGTCGAATTTAGAGAATAATCCTTTAAAAACTTTGCATAGTCAAAGGAACTCGTCTGCCACCAGTGAGGGCCTATTCAGAAAATCGAAGCAGGATGGGCAAGAAGTGAAGTCAGAGTACAGATCTTTGGAGATCGGAAACCTTTTGGATAGATATCTTGGAGGAGGGTGGCTCTCATAGCATCGGTTTGGTACTAAGGATCCGTCTGCCAAGAAGTAGTAAGCAGCACCTCTGTTTTTTATGTAATCATCGTAGATGGATTGGAAAGAGTCGGACACAAGGTTAACCATCACTAAGAGACTTCCGCCAGAGTTGACGGTAACGTGCCCGTAACCAGGGGGTATCAAGATCGCCTCGTCGGCCTTAACCTTGGCAATGGCAAAGTCCAATATCTCCTCTCCTGATTTTTTTTGCAGGAGATAGGTCGCCTCCCCGTAAATGACCTGGTATAACTCTGGGTAAGAAAGCGAGCCCTCTGCCAAGGGGTGGTAATGCCCCAAGGTCTTGTTCAATTCTTTTCCAAGCTTTATGTCAGCCATTACTGTAATATCAAAACGTACCTTTTTCTTCTTGAAGATTGTGGAGTGATTATCCAAGGAGAAGCCGCGGTACATGCTGTAAATAACTGTGCTCCTAGGAAGATCCCTGACGGAGTCAACATCGTAAATCACGGGGATAAGGTCTTCTAAGGTCCTGAAGGATGGAGTGAGTCTAGAACCGTTTACGGAAAGTGACAGGTCCTCAGAAACATGAAGTACACCAAAGCTCTCTTTTATTTGGATCATGAAAACACCTCAAGATGCGCGAGTAGTCCTAAAATAAAGGGATCCTAATACTCATAAAGTTTGTTGCGGGAGATCCCAAAAACAGCGTTGCTCAACGGAATAAGTATGGCATAACAAAATGCAGAATATATACAGCCATAACATTACAATCAAAAACCACAAAAATAAAAAAGAGGAAAACCGTCAATCAGACAGTTTTCGGCTTATTGTACAACCTCAGCAGTTGCGAACCTGTTCGCTACCTTAGTTACTTTCACCTTTACATGGTCTCCAGCCTTTGTGTTAGGGACGAAGATTACGAACCCTTCAACACGGGCTATACCTTCGCCGCGCCTGCTAAGCTCCTTAATGTCGACTTCGTACTCCTTACCCTCTTCTACGGGCTTGGGACCGAAGCTGGCTGGACCACGTCTGGGGCCAAATCTCTGGCGGCCCTCGCGATAATATCCCACTTTCTTCCCTCCTTCTTAACTTTTTGTTGGGCTTCCGTAAAAAGAGCTGAACTTACGTCAGTTCCTTCACTTCTGCCCAACCTTCCTCTGAAAGTCCCTGCTTATTAACTTATCCTAAGCCACAATTATATTGGGAATGAACCCTTAGAATGCAACTCAGGTAAACGCAATTTGCAGCCGAAATGGCATTTTTAGTAGAAATTTGAGGTCAGGTGTAGATCTTGAAAACGCATTTTTCTGTATCAGTCCGTGTTAGCATCAAGCAATCTTCTTGAGTTGCCTCTTATACATCTCGATTATCTCCCTAACGGTGGTGGCGTCCTCTGGGCTCTTGTCGTCTCTCCACCTACCAGTGAACCTCGGAAAACGGATCGCAAGGCCTGAGCCCTTCCTTATGGCGTCCTGTCCGCAGGTGTGAATAGGTGAGAGGGTGATCTCAGCGCCCAAGACCTCTATGACCTTGGCAGGAACTACCCAGATGTCTGGGGTGATTTTTGAGTCTACTCTCGCGTGTTTGTGAGGTATTATGTAAGGCTCGAGCAACTTCTTCATGTTCCGTATATCCTCATCGGTGAATCCCGTACTACACTTGCAGACGGTCCTGAAAACGTCTTGGATGTCATCGTAGGCTGCCAGAAGGAGGGTACCTATGTGTCCTGCTCGCTTGCCAGTTCCCATGGACCCTCCCACCACTACCAAGTCGACTGTGTCGGTCATCTCGCTTTTGTAGTCCCTCTTGTACTTTATCCAAAGCCAGCCCCTCGCGCCTGCCTTGTATATCGACTCGGGACCCAAAGACTTTGCCACAAGTCCCTCGCACCCATTTGATATCGCCTCCTGGAAGAAGTTTTCTAGGTCATCCACGTTATCCACAATCTTTTGTTCAGCCAGTCTCAGCCTCTCGCTCTCACGCACCGCCTTTGCGAGGAATGAGCGCCTCTCAGGATAGGCCCTCATTGTGAAATCTGAGCCATCAGCATACAGAATGTCGAAGAGCCTAATGGAGGCGGGATATTCCTCCATGGCTTCCTCAATGCCGTACTTTCTCCGCCGGTGCATCAGTTCTTGGAAAGGTAGTAGATCGCCAGTGTCTGGGTCTACTGCCACGATCTCGCCCTCCACTATGTACGACTTTAGGGCGATTCCATCAGTGGCTAGACTGGCTATATCGGGATAGTGGTGGGTTATGTTCTCAAGCCTTCTAGAAAAGAGGAGCATTTCTCCGCCCTCAGTCCTGTGGATCTGAACCCGCTCACCATCGTACTTGTACTCAACAGCGCACTTCCCGCCCATCTTCTCCAGTATCTCGGAGGGTGAAGAGAGGCGCTCGGCCAACATCGATCTTATTGGCCTTCCAGGGCATGGTTTGAAATTTTTAATCGCCTCCAGACCTTGAAGGACTAGTGTCTTAGCCACTGCGCCCAGATCGCTGCTCACATTATATGCCCTCTCAATATCTGGTCTGGCATCCTTTGACCCTGTAAAGGCTATGGTTAGGGCGTCGAGTATTGTCATGTCGGCAACTCCTAGCCTCAGCGTACCCGAGACTGTTCTTATGATATACATCGCCTCCTTTGGAGAAGAGTCCCTCAGTAGGTCTGAGAGGATGCGGATCTTCTCCTCTTGGGAGCCAGGACCCTGTGCTCGAGCAATTTTGTCCAGATCGGCGTAGACCCTCTCAATAGTAATATGGTTCGCTTTTTTTGTGGTTGAAAAAAGGTCGAGTGTGACCTGCTTTTTCCCCTTAGAGAGAAGTGTGTTGGCCACCTTACCCAGATCGCCCAAACTTTTGTATAGCTGTTCAACCTCAGATTCTTTTGCTGCCGACGCCTGGGCTATGCAACGGATTATCATCTTATCCGCCATTCCGAGTTCTAGTGGAATAAACTCAGGGTAGATCCTCCCTTGCGTGAGGTATACGACCTTGTCAATGAGATCTGGGGGGCAGCTCCTAAGAAATTTGACCAGAGTGTCGGTTATCTCGAGCCTCTTAGTTGTCTTCCCTATTTCCTCATAAACTTCAACAAGATCCGAGTATCTCAAGATACCACCACTTGGTCATTAGCATATATTGTGCTATTGGCAAATTTACTTTACTATGAGGGCAGCAACCATTTGAGTTTGATACTTGAGGATGAAGTGGAAAATACTTTTATAGTAAGGGATAGAGGGGAATGGAGGGTGTTTCTGGGTTGATCAAGGGCGTGATCTTTGACCTAGACGGCGTCCTTCTGAAGTTCAACCTAGACAGTAAGAAGATCAAGGAAGAGATTATCAGGTTTTTTGTTGACAATGGTCTTGAAGGAGGCTTGTTTACTCCTAGGGACAGTTTCTCCTCAATTAAAGAGGGAGCGAGGAAATACTTTGCAGAAAAAGGTAAAGGAGACGGGTGGATAGACGATTTGCTGAAGAAGGGGGAGACGATAGCCATAAGATATGAGGTTGAGGCGGCAAAGACCACAGATCTTCTTCCAGGAGTGAGAGAAGTCCTAAAAACCTTAAAGGCCAAGGGGCTGAAGTTGGCGGTGTTCACATATAACAACTCAGAGGCTGCCAAGATAGCCTTGGAGAGGACCGGCATAATAGAATTTTTCGATGTGGTCCTGGCGAGAGATAACGTGCCCAAGCCCAAGCCAAACCCAGAACACCTCAAGGTTGTCTTGCAGGCACTGGGGATTGGTCCTAATGAGGTAGTAGTGGTGGGTGACTCTGAAATGGACATAAAACCTTGTAAGGCGCTTGGGGTCAGGGTTGTCAGTGTGACTACCGGGATAAGAACCGAAGAGGAGTTGAAAAAGTACGACCCTGACTTCATAATAAGAGAGCTCAAAGAGCTGCCGGATCTTATCGAGTCTAGATTTTAGTTATTTGATTTGAGCTGCCCCCTTCCCATCGGAAGGGGCTTCCTGCTTATAGAGTTAGAACAATGATATGGATATCGTGAAGTTCTTTTGATATGAAAATCACTTCTACAATATTAGGAAAAAGTCATCCCCCAACTAGGTTTAAATCACACCTGAGGGATAATGGTTATTGTGACTGACATTTATGAGTTTAGGTGAAGATAATGTCAACTTCAGATCAGGAAACTAGGACTTTGGCAGAACTTAAGAGAGACCTTGAGGAGAAGATTGCAAAAGCAGAAAAAGAGCTTGCATTTCTTAAGGCTTCCCTGAAGCTTGTCGACGAGGCTCTAACAAGGATAAGCTTCAGACCAGCGA
>CAZZJY010000129.1:0-3478 GCA_964654895.1 uncultured Nitrososphaerota archaeon | reverse complement strand
TCCCGGCAACGTCAGCGTCGCCTGAAGGCCGATGAAAAGCGCAAAGAAAAAGAGGACGCAACACACAAGCGCCAGGTCCGCCACTGTCAGCCCGAACCCTTCGCGGGTCGATAGCTGCAACGCAGCGTTGAAAGACCTCTGGAACGCGTTTACCTCCTTATCCATCACCCCATCCAGATTTGTGAGTATATGGATGTCTCTGTCGCCCCCGGCGTACTTCACCGTCTTATTGTACCACTCCTCGCCCTCGGCATCATCAAGCGCAAAGGACCCAATCAGTAAAAGCTGAAGGTCGTCCAAATCATTCCTAACCATCCTGAAAACATCGATCGCGCCAGTTGGGTTCTTCCAAGGATCGAACCTCGCGACCTGCCCAACAATAGGTCTCTCGGGATCAACGCCGTACCTCTCCAACACCTTCTGGATCTCGGTTGGACTCAACTGCATATTCTTCACAGCCAAGGGATCAATTGTTGGGTAGTCTATCAAGACCCTCATCCCGTGGAGATCCTTCGGTATGTACCTCTCCAACGAAAATACCGCAGCATCGTACATCCTGACATATGCACTCAACCTTGACCAAACCCCCATGTTTGGACTTGATGTGTCAATGTGGCAGCGCCAGACCCATTTCCCTCCCCTCTTGTTTTCAATCAAGGGTAAAGGCTGCGGATCATGAATAACGACAACCTCTCCGTCATGTGTTATAATCGAGGCGTTCCTCCTGTTGGTCTCTAAGTAGAGCCTCATCATCTCCTCGTCCAAGAGTACTGACCCGTCACCCTGCAAGGCATTGTGAATTTTTTTGGTCACGGAAAAGAAGTCCTTATCCCCATGAATGGTCTCCCACTCAGCCCTGAGCCCCACAGACCTTGCCAGTGGCACAACTCTGTTGAGCATCTCGGCAACTCCTCCGCCGAACTTTGTCGCGTTCACATGGAGTACTTTAGCACCTTTAACATGTTCCGCAAGCTCCTTTATGCTCTCGATCTCTCCCCTGCCCACTATGGGGGCATAATCCTCTATCCTCACCATTCAGAGTATCATCTCGACCATTTGTTCTATACCCTTAATCTTCGCAGTCTTCCCTACAATGTCGATCCTCGAGATTATCCCAACAAGATCCTTCCTTCGAAAGACCAGTAACCCGCTCACATCCATTTCTAAGAGGCTTTTGACCGCCTCGCCCACGTCTGCCTCGGGTTCTATTCCAACAATCTTCTTTGTCATCAGCTCTTCTACCTTGCGATTGAAGATGTTGCACACCGCAGCCTCTATGCCCGCCTCTTTTGCGCTGGCGACTTTTTTTAGAATGTCGCTGATTGTTATCAAACCCACCACCTCCCCTCTGTCAATGATCGGGAGGCGCCTCAGCCTTTCGTTCACCATCTTTTTCGAGACATCGTATACTGTCGCCCCTGCATTCTCCGTAATGGGTCTCGCACTCATTATCTCCTCGACCCTGACTCCGATTTTTTTACCTCTGAGTCTTTCCAGGAACCCTCTCTCCTCAACAATCCCTTTGAACTGACCGGACTGATCCACTAATATTACATATCCTGCCATATTTTCTCTAACATATTTCAAGACAGTCTCTAGGTTGGTATCCTCTAAAAAGACCTGATACGTTTCGTCCATGAAAAGGTTCACCGATTCGTTCAATGTCAGGTCCAGACCTTTCTCTTCAATGACAGAGGTCCCCCGCCTTCCAATGAGCACCTCAACAATCCTTCTGCCGCTAATAACCCCCCTGACTGTGCCCTCATCATCTGTGACTACCAATCTGTAGCGACCTTTTCCGCCCCCGATGAGACTCACCGCCTTTATGAGCGGGTCGCTCACCTTCACAGCAAAATTCGAAGAAATAAACTCACCTATTTTCATAACATTCACAATATTATTGTTTTTGTGAATTATAACCGTTTTTCCATATGGCACAAAAAAGATAAAAATCTCCTTTGTTCCTGTACAAAAGGAGGGCCGGTAGATTAGTGGCAGATCACCTGCCTTGCACGCAGGGGGTCGTGGGTTCAAGTCCCACCCGGTCCACTTTTTACTGAACCCGAGACCCGAGTTTTACAGTTATTTGTTAAGTCAAATGTTCGTTTTACGTTTCCATCGCTTGTTGCAGGTCATGGCTTTGGCTCCATATCTGCTCTACTTCCGCTTCCTGAATAGCATGATGCAGTCTGGCGTCGTGCAGACGTACTCGAAGCCCGCCTCAATGAGGGGCTGCGCCTCCTCCGCGTTTTTGGCCGCCTTAGTCACGTACCCGTCGTCCTTGAAGTTCGTCAGCTGCGTGTATATGAGCGTGTTCTGAATCCTCTTGTGGCCCAGCACCTGCATCACGTGCAGAATGTCCTTTGTCCTGGTGTACTCTGCCGTCGCCTTCCAGTGCCGGAACGTGTGGAAGTGGATCTGCAGCAGCCGCGGGTTCTGAAGTTTAATCGCCAATTTCCTGCGCTGCTTTTGGAAGACCCTCCTTATGCCGCCTTGGCTCTTGTTGAAGACGTTGCCCGACCTGCTGCCTGCCTTCAGCGCGTTGATCATTGCCATCAGTGTGGGGGAGAGCTTGAAGACCCTTGGTCGTGAGCCCTTCTCGGGCGTTATCCTCACAGTCCCCGCCTCGAAGTCTATATCGGTCCACTTCACCTTGGTAGCCTCGCCCTGGCTCCGGTCTCTTTGAGGAAAAGCAGGAACGTCGCCGTCTTTGGTCCGCAGCCTGCAATCAAGTCATCGCTCTCCTTTTCGGTGGGTATGAAGGGGAGGGTCTCGACGTTCGTGTACCTCGGCGGGTCCCACGTACCTCCCTTCATCTTGAGGAAGGATGTGTAGGCGTCTACCGCGTTCATCTTCCTTTTGTTGCACCAATTCTGCTCCGCTATCTTTGCCTTCACCGACTCTGGGTCGTGGAGGTCTGCGCCCCTCAATGTCAGAATCTTGAGGAGCTTTACACGCGTGGTGATCGTGCTGATCGCATATCCCTCTTTCTTCAACCACTGTCCGTACTGGTAGAGGAGGGCTGCAGTCCCTGGCGATAAATGCGCAGTTCCTGGTTTTGCAGTCAAGCAGGAGAGGTGTGAGGATACGGGCCGGGCGTCCGCTGTGGCATGTGTATCGCCACATAAGAGGATGTCCACTTGTTTTTGTCCGTCCTTTTTTCCATACTTTTCCACTCCGGCCAAGTTTTTCATCTCGTCCCCTAAGTCCGAGACGCACACTCGGCACTCTTTTTTCTCCGCACTTGTTGTATATGAGGGTAAGGGTTCTTTGCCTAGCGAAAATGCGGTGTAGCAAGATGCGCACATGTAGCGCTGTACTGCCCGGCCGCTCTTGGTTTTGGAGAATCCATTTCTCCAGATGCGGTTTCCCTTGCAGCTGGGGCAACGTATGCCGGCGACTGCGCTTGGTCCGTCACATAAGCTTATTGACATGGATCCTCCTTCTGTTCCTTCTGTCGCCATGTTTAGCGCCGTCA
>CAZZJY010000128.1:0-6747 GCA_964654895.1 uncultured Nitrososphaerota archaeon | reverse complement strand
GTAGGCATGTTGAGACCGAAGTCTTTTGTAATCTTTAAGCAACTCTTTCAGTTTACTATCATCCCAAGAAAGGTGCACCCTCAGACAATCTGCGATCTTCTTCTTGAAGAAGAGGTAGCCTGCTATTGAAACTAGGTTCCGACATGTTCTTTCTCTACTTGCACTCTCAAAATCTATGATTCTTGGTGTCCCTTGTTGGTCTATTAGCACATGTTTTTTAGCGTCTGACAATTCTCCATGATCTATACCTATATTATCCAATGTCCAGCACTGCCCTAAAAGCCCTTTAACAACCATTCTCACATTGTTTCTGTCAATGACTCTTCGAGCTTTCAACCACTCCGAAAAGAATTCGCCCCTTATGTATTCCATGGCGATAACAGTGTCTTTCACTGCTATGGTCCTAGGGCCAATCCCCGCTTTATTGACCTCCTTCAGGATCTCTCCTTCTCGACCAAGCGATTTTCTGTCAGCATCAGACCTTAGAACCTTTAAGGCGACCTGGTTTCCTCCTAAAAAACCCAACAAAACTATCCCTACACAACCTTTGCCAAGAACTTTAAAATTTGCAAGACTTACTCCGCCCTGTGATAAAACACCGCTCACTCCTATTTCTGTTAAGTCGCTCAACACTTTCTTGTAATGTGCCTCCAAAAAATGTGGATATGACAGGATACTCTTTATCCTCTCATCCTCTATTGGAATCACTTCAACCATAAAGGTCTCTTCCTTAGAAAAGCGTAAATCTCCTCAACAAGTCTTGGCTCTTTGGCGCAAAGCTCTGCGATCTCCTCGTCCACATATACCTCGAAGCCTTTCTTGACTTCTTCCATCACGTCCTTACTCATCTGCAAGATGGCAAACTCTCTCTCCAGGAGTTCCTTTGCATCTGTGTACTTCCTCCTGAACTCAACCCACCAACGTTCTCCTCTAATTGATGGTCCTGCTAAGACATTCTCCCCTCTCAGGTGCTTCTCAAGGAACCTTTTCGCGTCTTCATGGTACCAAACTTTTGGTCCTTGGTGAATCTTGCCCGTCCTCAGCCTCCTGCTCTCAAGTTCCAAAATGAAGACCAAGTTTTTCTCTTCATCACTCCAAGCCTTTTGGTCCAAGATCTTGAAGTCATACCTCTCAAATAGTCCGACGGTCTTCATTAGGCTCCTCTGGATCTCTCCCCAAAGGACATCTGAAGGGAGTCTCGGGCAACTAACTTTTACAGCTACCAACGAAACCCCTCTTTCCTTAATTCTTTCCAAAACTTTGGGGACATCTAACTCTTCTTTGGTAGGGAAGAAATATTCAATGCTCGGCTTTTCCAAGAATCGCCCTGCGGCGGCTATGAAGGTGGCGTAGCACTGGGGGGAGACCGCGGCGGCAGCATTTCTCCTCCTGTCCACAGGATCTATTATTATCAGGTGAGAGTCAAAGACCTGCTCGGCCTCCCCTTCTTTGTAGTACTTCATATAATCTATTACGGTTCTCCCCCTCCACTTTGCAGCCGCCTCTAGAACGCCTCGGAAGCTTCCGTAATGGATCACAAGCAACTCGCAGAGGTAGCCGGAGAAGCCGCCAACTTTCAGTTCTGCTCCGTAGACTCCAACACCTTTCATGAACTGCTTCAAGAGCCTCACATCGTCCCTCATTCTCTCGTCGAGTTTGCTCAGAACGAACTTTGTGTGGAGGGGCGTTCTGTCGACAGCTGTGACAGGTCTCTCCCCCTCCCCGATCTCTACACTTGGAACAATGTCCACCTTGTACCCGCCTACGTTTGCCTCAACATAAGGATGTTCGGCAAATCCGAGCCTCCACCCCTCTCCAGCACCCGACTTGGCGAGCTGGAGTCCCACGTCCTTGAGATCATCTTTAGGAGTTCCGCGCGGGAAGATTATGAATATATCTATGTCCCTGTCAGTGGCTACCCATGTATCTTTAGCCAGAGAGCCCTCCACCTCAACCCTGACCTTTAGCCCTCTAGCCATCGCCTCCCTCTCTATTTTGCCCTTTATTCCATCAAGCACCCTCATAACCCTGTCGCGGTCCTCGGGTTTTGGCTTGACCTTCTCTATCACCACTGCCAGAACTTCTCCAATGGCGCTCATTATATGAACTCAACCTCTTTCAGATCTGAATATATTGGTCCTTTGGGGGTCAGTTGGCTCATCTTCAGGACTAGCCTCTCTGCAACACATGAACCGAATTTATGCCCCCTGTACTTCTCCAGCACCTGAAGCAACCTATCTCTGTTCCTTGGACTCCTGACCCTTCCGACGGTGATGTGTGGGACAAAATCCCTCTCCCGCCCGAATCCAAGCTCCGCCAACCCTGAATCAAGCTCCCTCTGAATCTTTGTGACTCTCTCACTACCTTCCCCTATGCCAACCCAGACCACGCGGACCATCCTCCAGTTGGGGAAAACCCCGACGCCCTCCACTTTCATTACGAACTTCTCTTCCTTCAACCTCCTCATCACACCGTAGACTTTCTCTAGGACCTCCGCGTCAATTTCTCCAAGGAACTTAATGGTAACATGTAAGTTTTCTATCTCAACCAGCTTTATGTCTGCCCCCACAGAATCTATTTCCTTCTCAAACTCCCAGATTTCGCGCCTCACTTCTTCAGATATATCGAGCGCGAGGAATGCCCTCACCCTCTCCATAACACCACCCGATAATCGTTATATCCTTGGTAATAATTAATCTCTTGCATGGTCCTTTTATTCTGCATCACTGGCATGCCTGGCTCAGGAAAGTCTGTCATATCCGAGACCGCAAAGTCTCTCGGTCTTAAGGTCGTGGTCATGGGTGACATAATAAGGGAGGAAGCCGAGGCAAGGGGGATCAAGAAAACCCCCGCGTCCTTGGGCGAGCTGATGCTTGCCCTCCGCAGGGAGGAGGGGAATGACATAGTAGCCAAGAGGTGCCTCTCCAAAGTTTCAGGGGATCAAGTCGCCGTCATAGAAGGCGTCAGGAGTCTTGAGGAACTCAACTATTTCAGAAGAAATGCCAATGTCGTCCTTTTGGCGGTGCATGCCTCCCCCCACACAAGGTTTCAGAGGTTGCTGAAAAGAGGCAGACCAGACGACCCGAAGGACCTAAAGACCTTTGAAGAACGGGACATGAGGGAGCTTCAAGTCGGAATAGGCTCAGTGATCGCCCTCGCAGACATGGTATTCATTAATGAGGGCACCATAGAAGAGTTAATTAAATCGGTGAGGGAGTTCTTTGAGAGGGAGACCCGTGGAGGTCAAAGTTTTAGTCCAGGTTGAGCTGCACCCTACTGAGGATGAGTCCAAGGTAGTGAAGGCCCTATCGAATATGACGGGGGTCGAGTCCTTCACGAAGCACGTCCAAGGGAGCCGCGCCTACATCGTGCAGGAGGGCGACGCCTCCCTGCTCTCCAAACTGAGAGCCCTGCTGAGGAGGGAGCGCATACTGGACGCTGCGCGGAGGGTCATGCTGGCCGGGGTTGAAGGCTCCACAATCACCTTTCACCTGAATAAGCAGGTCGCCTACGCAGGTCATGTGAGTTTTTGCATGCCTGAGGGCGAGTCACCACTAGGTCCGATAACCTTCCACATCAGGGCAGAGGATCCGAAGGCGTTAATAGACTGGTTGGCTACAAAGACGATAGATGGAATCCCCGTCGATGAGCTATGGAAATCGGAATCTCAACACTCTGCACCATCGGAAAGACGTTCAAGGTAATCGACGAGCTCCTCTCCCTCAAGATAACCCTCCTCGAGGTTTTGGACGAGTGGAAGGACCGCTTGACAAAGACGAGGGTAAAAGCCCTCAACGAGCTTAGTGCATCGTTCCCACTCAGATACACAGTTCACGGACCCATCCTCGATCTCAACATCGCCTCATCAAACCCTAAGATGAGATCTTGTGCCTTGAATATCCTCTTTGAATCTATGAGTAAGGCTCACGAGATAGGTGCCAAAGCTTATGTCCTCCACCCGGGCCTCAGAACCCCGCTTGATAACCTCGTTCCCGGGGTAAATTGGTCTCTCAACTTGCATTCGCTGGAAAAGATACTGAATTACGGTGAGAAGATAGGATTGAGGGTCGCAATAGAGAATATGCCAGGTAACACTCCCTGCCTCCTCCAGAGGGCTGAAGAGTTCTTGGCTCTTGTGGAGAACGGTCTGCCCGTTTACGTTGCGTTAGACGTTGGGCATGCAAACACTACCTCCCAGCTTGGCGCCTTCCTAACAGGTATGAACGACCGGATCGTCCACTTGCACCTTCACGATAACTGCGGCACTGACGACGAGCACAAAGTCGTAGGAGAGGGCACAGTTAACTGGGACCTCGTAAGGACAAAGGTCAAGAGAGAGAGGGTTTCCGCAGTGGTGGAGAACAACAATCTCAACGACGCGAAAAAGTCATTCATTAGGGCTACTCAGCTCTTCAGCTCATAGACGTTGAGGTCTCTCGCCACCTCCACATCCTGAAAGATCTTCCTTGCCTCATCTTCCAATACTTTGGCGTCCGGATACCTGCTGCTGATATGTGTGAGGATCAGCCTCTCCACGCCAGCCAATGCCGCAACCCTGGCAGCATCCTCTGCCGTGGAGTGGCCCTCCTCTCGTGCCCTTTCTGCCAGGTCTGACCCGAAGGTCGACTCGTGTATGAGGAGGTCCGCCCCCCTCGCCAATTCCACAACCTTCTCACAGTACCGCGTGTCCCCGGTGTACACTATGCTTATCCCCGGAGAGGGCTCCCCCAGCACGTCCTTTGGCTCTATGACCTTACCATTCGGGAGGACTACTTTTCTACCCGACTTGAGCACCCCCCAGAGGGGTCCCTCAGGGATCCCCAGTTCCTTTGCCCTCTCTGGGAGGAACTTCCCTCGGCTGGCACCGAATGTTACCCTGTAAGACATATTGGCTCTCGAGTGGTCCGACCATGCCCCCTTAACCACTACGTTTCTGCCAGAAAAGATCTCTCCCTCCCCAACCTCGAATATTGAAAGATCGAAATTGGGCTCTGACATCGTTGAGACAGTGGTCTCATTTATGAAATCCTTCAGCCCTCTCGGCCCATAAATCTCCAAGGGGTGGACCCTGTTCAACAAATTCATGCTCTGTATCAGTCCTGGTAGCCCGAAGACGTGGTCGCCGTGGAGGTGAGTGATGAGGATCTTCATCCTCTTGCAGAGGCTGTAGCCCGCCTTCATCATCTGCCGCTGTGTCCCCTCCCCGCAGTCCATTAAAATGATCCCCCCATCCCCCTCCAAAATGACAGCTGGGAGACCTCTGTCGGGTGTAGGCAGCCCCCCAGACGAACCGAGTATCACGACCCTAACCTGCATCCCTCTCCACCACCACTATAGAGCGCGTCAGTGACTTATGAACCCTCATGGTGTGCACCTCGTGAAGCCTGAAACCCGCCTTTACGGCAACATCCTGTATGGCAACCTCCTGTGGGGCTGCAATGCACATCCTCCCTCCATCCCTGATGACCTCGTAAGCCTCCCCCATGAACTCGCTCAGTATGCTCCTCACACTCCGGCCCTTTGCGGACGTCCCCCTGCCATAGGGCGGGTCCGTGGCAATCCCGTCCACCCTCCTGAAAGGAAGCCTCCTCGCATCCCCGAGTATCAGCTCAGCATGGAGCCCGTAGTACCTGAGGTTTCTGGCGGCGCCACTTATCATCCTTCTATCGAGATCCAATCCGTGTGTTTGGAGGCCGAGCAGAGCCGCCTCTATGAGGAATCCGCCGGTCCCGCAGAAAGGATCGAGAAAAGCCTCTCCCTCCCTGACCCTGGACAGGTTCACAAAGGCCCTGGCCATCTTTGGCTCGAGCACCCCGGGGTGGAAGAACGGTCTCGTCTTGGGCTTCCTTTTAGCGAAGGCCCTCCTGTCCGTCCGAAAGTCCTGCCTGTAGAGGAATATGCCACAATCCGTTATTATTCCCCTGATCCAGACCTGAGGCGTCTCCAGATCCACGCGGGAGTCAGTCATGTCCTTGACGGACCCCCCCACCAGCCCCTCTAATTCAGACGAGGAAAACTCCCTCCAATGCTCCTTTACCCTAGAGACCCTCACCCCGAAGCTCTTCCCTCTCAAAAAACTCCAGTCCGCGTCACCGCAGGCCTTGAGTAACTCCTCCGCTGAGGGCTTCGAGTGGAGAATTAACGCGCCCCCCTCCATCACATAGGCTGCCCTCCTCTCAAGATGCTCTCCTGCCCGCTCTTCCCCCTCTATGACCATAACTTGATCGCAGCGCTTCAGCTCTCTGAACTCGACTCCCTCGCCCTCAAGTATCGCAAAAACCTCCGAATAGGGGAGGGAGGGGTGCTCCCCCGAGAGGAGAAGCAAGATCGGTCTCTTCCCGCTCAACTTTTGCTTAGCTCCCTTGCGATGAGCTGCGCCACCGTGATCCTGCTCACCTCACTCTCTACTGTGTCCGTTCCTATGACCTCATCCACCCCTGCCTGCCTCATCTTAACGAGCGCCTCTCCGATCAGGAGCGGATGTGTACACACTGCAATCACCCTCCTCGCACCCTCCCCCTTGACTATCTTGGACGCGCTGGCGATTGTCCCCCCTGTGCTGATAAGGTCGTCGGCTATCACCACATCTCTCCCCTCCGCCTCGACCTTCTCACCCTTGACAGGTATGGCGCCCCCTAACCTGCCCCCGGGCTTCCCAACGGTCCCGTACTCGGCCCCCCGCCCCGCGCCTATGGCCCGTGCAATACGGCGGGGACCACTGTGGGGGGAGAGGCCCTGTGGCTCACG
>CAZZJY010000127.1:0-7424 GCA_964654895.1 uncultured Nitrososphaerota archaeon | reverse complement strand
AGCCAGTCGAGGAAGACACGATCATGGCAGGTCTGTTTGCAGCCCTCAGATTTGTGTATACTAGAGGGGTTGTGCCTGCCACTACTATTGCGATCACAATGATGCCGTAGACCCTCCCTAGCTGTCGAGCGTGGGTTTTTTTGTCAACCTCAATCTTCTTGGTTAAAGAGAGGGAGATGTTGCTAAAGAGATTAGTAAGTGCCAAGCCGCTGAGTATGGCCAGGGCAGGTGCGACAACTATCAATAGCCGCACGTAATTCCCTGCGCCCCAGAGAGCCATCAGTGCGAAGAGCACGATGAATATGTCCTTGTACTTCATGCGCCTCAGGGCAAAGTATACGCCAACCGGTGCCAAGATCACGAGGATGTGGTAATTCGTGAAGAAGGTCGACCAGGTGGCGGGGAACTGCTCGCCAACGGTCCCGACTATTGGAGCGCCCGCACGTGAGAATGGGTTGACGAAGAAAAGGAATTTCCCCGCGATAGGACCAAGCACGCCACTCAGCGTAATAGCGCCCGCTATCACGAGTATTCCAAGGACTGCCCCTATGGAGGCTTTCCTTCGCAGATCCTTGTCTTGGATGAAGGATGTTGCAGACATAACAACACACACTATGAAGGCCGTCATGGGAACGACAGTGTAGGGGGAAATGGCATCATCGACACCGATGTTCGGGGCAAATGCCATTCCCAGCATAGTTATTGACGAAACGACTGTAACGGCTATTGACAGCTGCTTGCTCCACCTTCCTGTTAGGACTAGTATGATGGAGTATAGCGCCAATAGGTTTAGCGGATAGAGGTAGGCACCCCAACAGAGTGCCATGTAAGCGAGTGCCAGACCAGATATTATCGAATATGGGATTGTCCTTTTTTTAAGCGCCTTCATGAAGAATAGCAGTGCTATTAGCATGCCAAGTAGTCCAGTCGCTTCAGTATCGAAGAAGCCGAGGCTGGTACGTTGTATGGAGGTTGGGTCAATAGCAAATATGAAGGATCCAAGGAGGCCTACACCTCGACCTACTAGCTCCTTTCCTAGGAGGAAGACCAAGAAGGTAAGTATGCCGCCGGAAACGACGGGAAAGAAGGCTAAGGCTTCGTAAAGGGTGATGTTGAAACCCAGAGATTTTAACAGGAGGTAAAATGCTGCGCCTGTGAATGGCACGCCCATTTGTGCCTGAGAAGGGACGTCAGTCCCCCAAGGTGCCCACCTTGTTGGATCAAACCAAGAGAACCAAGCGGTAAAACCGTTCTCGACCACATACTTCGCACCCTTGTAATGAATGTAAGGATCGAACTCGTCCAGGTAAACCCCCCACTGAATTGGGAGGAGACGGATAGCCACTGATAGGGCGATAATGGAGGTGAGTGTGGCATAAACAAGAACGTCAGTCTTTGTGATGCTCGTCCGCGATGGCAAACTTATCCGCATAATTGTACCTCTACAAGACAGAATTCTTTCTGAAGAGAAACATTTAAACCCTATGGTTGAATTAGGAAACTTTAATGTCGGACCTTAACGATAATGCTGGTGATGACACATGGGTGTGATCGGCGAGATCCCAAAGGAATATGATGCCAAAAGTTTTGAGAAGGAGATGTTCGAGTTCTGGGAGCGGGAGAGAGTCCCAGAAAAAGCGAGACTGAAGGGTAATGAGAAGTTTTACTTCCTTGACGGCCCACCTTATGTGACAAACCCGATTCATGTTGGGACGGCTTGGAATAAATCCCTAAAGGACGCCTATATAAGGTACTTCAAGATGAGGGGCTACCTTGTTAGGGACCAGCCCGGGTTCGATATGCACGGGCTACCGATTGAGGTTATGGTCGAAAAGAAGCTGGGCATAAAGACAAAAAAAGAGATCGAGGCGCTTGGGATAGAGAATTTTGTTAACGCTTGCAAGAATTTTGCGTTGGAAAATCTGAAGGTGGCGACCTCCCAGTTCCAAAATCTCGGCGTCTGGATGGATTGGGAGAGACCATACAGGACACTAGATAACAGTTACATCGAGTCGGTCTGGTGGCTCATAAAGAGGGCGAATGAGAGGGAGTTGTTGGAAAAAGGAAATAAAATTGTCCACTGGTGCCCCAGATGCGAGACTGTATTGGCGGGCTACGAGGCTACAGACGAATACAGAGAGATAGAAGATGATTCGATTTATGTGAAGTTCAGAATCGAAGGGAGGGAAAAGGATTACATCGTAATATGGACGACCACACCATGGACCTTGCCCGCAAACGTGGCGGTCATGGTGAACCCAGATTTCATGTACGCCAAGGTAAAGGTCGGGGACGAGACATACATAGTAGCGGAGGAGAGGATAGCGGCGGTGTTCGGGGAAGAGAGGTACGAAGTTGTGGAGAGGGTCCCGGGGAGCAAATTGAGCGGCTTGAGGTATGTCCCCCCGCTCCTTGATGAGGTCCCCAAGCAAAAAGAGCTCTCCCCGGCGCACTTCGTCGTTCTCAGCGACTTATATGTTTCTCTTGAAGAGGGCACAGGGTGTGTGCACACCGCCCCTGGGCACGGTGAAGAGGACCACGAAGTGGGGGAGATCTACGGGCTGCCGGACTTCTGCCCAGTAGACGAGAGGGGGAGGTTCACCGCTGATGGCGGAAAATATGCCGGCAAGGACGTGAGAGAATCCAACAGGGAGATCATTGAGGACCTCAAGAGGAAAGGACTGTTACTTAAGATGGAGAGGATGAGGCACAGGTACCCGCACTGCTGGAGGTGCAAGACCCCACTAATACTGAGGCTTGCCCAGCAGTGGTTCATAAAGGTCACTGAGATAAAGGAGCGGATGCTTGAGGAGAACGAAAAAGTCGACTGGGTTCCCGAGTGGGCAGGTAAGGCTAGGTTTGGAAACTGGATAAAGAACGCAAAGGACTGGGTCATTTCGAGGCAAAGGTATTGGGGGGTCCCGCTGCCGATATGGGTCTGCAGCAAGTGTGGAAGGTATGAAGTCATAGGTTCGCTCGCGGAACTCAAGGAGAAGGCGCTCAGCAAAATTGGGGAGATTGACCTCCACAGACCTTGGGTGGACTATATAAAGATAAGGTGCACGTGTGGGCATGAAATGGAAAGGGTGAGTGACGTCGCAGACGTTTGGATGGATTCAGGTTCTGCTTCATTCGCTTCACTCCATTACCCATCTGAGCCGAAGGAGTGGGAAAAGTGGTGGCCGGTGGACATGATACTGGAAGGTCACGACCAGACGAGGGGCTGGTTCTACACCCTAATGGTTTGCGGGATAATCGCGTTTGACTCCGTGCCGTACAAGAGGGTTTTGATGCACGGGTTCACGATAGACCAAGACGGGAGGGCGATGCACAAGTCCCTCGGGAATGTTGTGTATCCAGAGGAGGTTATAGAGAAATATGGAAGGGACACGCTGAGGTGGTATGAGCTAGGGTGTACTACATGGGAGGATCTGAAATTCACTTGGAAGAGTGTGGAGGAGACGTCGAGGTTCATGGGAATACTTTGGAGCACTTATTATTTTGCGAGCCTATACATGAGCCTTGACAAGTTTTCTCCAGAGGAGTACAGCGTTGATAAGGTCTCTGGTTGGCTCAAGGACGAAGACAGGTGGGTTCTTTCGAGGCTGGAGCGCCTCATAAAGAACGTGACCGAGTCGATGAATGGGCTACGAGTATTTGAGGCGGTCAGAGAACTGGAGTACTTCATGAAAGAGGAGTTGAGTAGGTGGTACATTAAGCTTATCAGGAAGAGGACTTGGACCGAGACCGAGGACCCTGAGAAGATAGCAGCCTACGCCACCCTCTACGAGGTTTTGTTCAACTATCTCAAGATGATCGCGCCAATAGCGCCCTTCGTCTCAGAGAAGATATATCAAGGCATGTTCAGAAGGCCCGAGATGCCGATAAGTGTGCATATGCTCGAATGGCCATCTTTTGACGGGAAGTGGCGCGACGCTGAACTCGAAGGCGATATGGAGATAGTTAAGGAGATCATAGAGGCTTCTTATAGCGCAAGGCAGGCAGCCAGAATAAAGACTAGGCAACCCTTGATGAAGCTGAGGGTGGTCTCTAGAGAAGGGTCAGTCATAAGGGCGATCTCAAGACTGAATAGGATAGTTCTCGACCAAGCAAATGTGAAAGAGGTTGAGGTCATATCACCGGAAGAAGAGGAAAAGATGAAGGAGATCAAGCTAGTAGCCAATCCCTCAGTCATAGGACCAATTTTTAGAGGTAAGACAAAGATTGTGGCTGAGACGATAGAGGCAATGGATGGAAAGGAGGTTTTGAGAAGTCTAAGGGAGGGCAAAACGGTGATTTTCGAGGTCGATGGCGAAAGGTTTGAGCTCAAGAGAGAATACGTGACGGTTCAAGAGAGGGTGCCTGAGAATTACAAGGGAGCGAGTTGCAGATTTGGCATGGTCTACATTGACACGACGAAAGACAAGGATTTGATAGCTGAGGGACTGATGAGAGATATTATCAGAAGGATCCAGGAGATGAGGAAGAGGGCAGCCCTCAAGGTGGATGCTTACATCAAAGTTTGGATAGGCGTGCCCTCTGAGGAGGTTAAAGAGCTGATAAAGGGTAAAGTGAGGGAGATCTCCACAGAGGTCAGGGCAAAGGAGATGCATGTGGACTTAGGAACAGTAGTAGAGGGAACCTACAGAGACGGGTGGCAGATAGACGGGGAGGAGTACTTCATAGGCATAGAAGAGGAATAGCGTCAAGCGCCAGACCACTGTGAAGGGTAGAAGGGGTAAAGGGAGAAAATAGTAATGGAAAGGGGGAGGGCAGCTTGAGGAAGGTGGGATTTATTGTGAACCCAGTGGCAGGTATGGGAGGGGCGGTGGGACTGAAGGGAACCGATGGAGAAGAGATCTTGGAGAAGGCAATTAAACTGGGCGCAGAGAGGGTTTCGCTGAGGCGGGCAGAGGAGTTTTTGAGGGCGCTTGGGGTGGTCTCACAGGCAATAGAATTCTGGACCTGCCCGGAGAGTATGGGGGAGGAGGCTTTCGTAAGGGCGGGGATCAGGTGCACGGTGATTCCAGGGAGAAGAGGTAAGACGGGGGCGGAGGACACAAAGCAGGCTGCGAGATACATGCTCGAGCAGAACCTAGACATAATAGTCTTCTGCGGAGGAGACGGGACCGCTAGAGACATCTTAGATTCGGTTGATATGAAGATCCCTGTACTGGGGGTTCCCTCTGGTGTAAAGATGCAGAGCGGGGTGTTTGCGGTCACACCCAGGGCGGCTGCCGAGCTGATAATAAAGTACCTCTGGGACGAGGTGCCACTGAGGGAGGCAGAGGTAGCTGATGTTGACGAAGAGGCTTTTAGGGAAGGAAGGCTCTCCGCAAGACTTTACGGATACCTGCTTACACCCTATGAGCCAGGGTATATACAAGGAATGAAGGTCCCAACGCCAATCAGAGACGATGTGGAAGAAAACATGGAGGCCCTTGCGAGATGGGTTATAGACAACATGGAGGATGGAGTTGTATACATACTTGGGCCAGGATCCACGGTCAAGACAATCATGGAGATCCTAGGACTCGAGGGAACGCTCCTAGGGGTTGATCTAGTTGCCGACAAGAAATTAATAGGGAGAGATGTGGGTGAGAGGGAGATACTTGAAACGATAAAGGGAAGGAAGGCGTGCGTTATTGTCTCCCCAATAGGCAGGCAGGGGTTCATATTTGGGAGGGGGAATCAGCAGATAAGCGGAAGGGTGCTTAGGGCGGTCGGAAAAGAAAACGTGCTAGTGATCTCCACAAGGGAGAAACTTGAGGGTATAGAGGCTCTAAGGATCGATACTGGAGATCCTGAAGTTGACAGGCTGTTTAAGGGCGGTTTGAAGGTCCTAGTGGACTACGGGGTATTCAGGATGATGATGGTGAAGTAGCAAGGTCTGGTATTGAAACTGAAATGAGTTTAGAGCGCGGGTCCTAAAGTTCTCGGATGTAGTTTGCGTACTCTTCGGGTGGCATGAGAGACTCCGTTCCGCCTTCAATGTTTACCTTGACCAACCAACCCTCGCCGTAGGGGTCTTTGTTTATAAGCTCTGGTTTATCTAGCAATGTAGAGTTGACCTCAACAACGGTGCAGTCGACAGGGGCATATACCTCAGCAACGGCCTTTATGGACTCTAAGGTGCATAGGATGTCTCCTCTCTTGAATTTGGAGCCGGTCTTTGGGAGCTCGGCATATACCAGATCATGAAGGTTTCGCTGTGCATAATCGCTAATCCCGACTCTGGCGGGGGACTCTTTTACTGCGATCCATTCATGGGTCTTTGAGTACATAAAATCGGTCCTTATGACGTTCTCGCCAACCTTAATGTAGGAGGACATAACAAATACCTTCCTAAATCCCTGTACAGAAGTGTACAGGCAATTCTTCTGACCTTATAGGTCATCGCAACATGCTCACAAACTCATGAATTTGATTTATATTTAAGCTTTTGCTCATTCATTCCAGAATTTCGTTTTTGGGCTTTACTGGTATCCAGTTTGATAGAAAGTTTTGGACGCTCGTTAAATAATTCGCTAACCCATGGTCACTTCTGAAAGATTTTGAAGATCCCACGCTGCAACCTTTCGTTTACGGATATGTTGAGTTTTGTTGGGTCAAAGGAGAGGAATGCAGAACATTTAGGACACTTGGAGTCGTATTTGTCTAAAATTTCGCGCGGGGAGATCAACTCGCTGTCCTCATAGAGAACAGCTTTGCATTGATGACATATGATTCTGATAGCCAACAGCTCACCCCATTTGAAAATTATTTAAATTCAAGGCTAAGATAGATCCTTACAGTAACACATTCAGAAGAGATAGATTTAGGTTTTTTGGCAGCATTATTAGTGAAGATTCGTCCGAGGCTGAGACGGAAGCCTCCACATGCTCGCGGATGCCTGCGATATCCTTAGGGGTTGCAGTGTTTATAATAGAGGGGCGGGTGTCATGGGCTCCGCTTCATCTTACCGTCTGGGTATTACCAGTTGTATGTGCTGCACCTGAATGAGCTGCCCGAGCCAGAACCACAGGTACACATTGCAGAGGGCATTAAGCCTGTCCAGCCCATCCTAAGGGCGGACTGCCCCCTTTTGGAAGGAAAGTCCCCGACGATAGGGGTTAAAACTGGGTTCCTCCGAGTCTCCATTATAACAACAACTGCTACTCTGACTTTGTTCGATCGGTGTGGTTAAATTGAAGGCTTGCTATTTTTGATAACAAGTCTTTTGGCAACGGGACCTGCCCTACTATGCCCAACCCTTTCTTCATGAGGGATTCTCGCCAGATCTCGTGGGCATAGACGAGGAAAGACTCTGCTTCTGTCAGGCGATCCTTCCCCCATTGGCTGATCGAGAGTATTAGTAGTTCTATTATTGATGAGGATTGTTTTGTGTCGGAAACTAGGCAGAGCACAGTGCCCCTGGATAGGAT
>CAZZJY010000126.1:0-3194 GCA_964654895.1 uncultured Nitrososphaerota archaeon | reverse complement strand
TGGATCACTATGGCCTTCAACTTCTTTGACCCGAAGACCGCCCCCAGTCCGAGCCTGCCGAAGTGCCTAAAGGTCTCGGTGATAACACCTGCGTATGAGACCAGATTCTCCCCAGCCCTTCCTATCCTCATTATTGCCCTGACACCCGCGCCAGCCTCTCTCTCCCTAATTATCCTGCCCACGGTGGAGCTGCTGCTCATCCCCCAGAGGGCCGAGGCGTCTTTGAACCTGACACCCTCGTCATTGACCACCAAATAGATGGGGATCTCGCTCTTGCCCTTTATCACAATACCCCCGAGACCCGCCATCCTCATCGCCACCCCGCATCTCCCCCCGGCGTGGCTCTCACCAAGGTTCTTCGTGAGAGGTGATTTGAACATCGCCACGGTCTTTGAGGCTAATGGGAATACGCCATTGAGGTATCCCACACACAGTATTACGGGGCTTTCAGGGGCGAGGGGGTCCGTCCCTTCCTTGCACTCTTCCTTCAATAGCCTTATCGCAGCCCCTGTCCCACCGAGACGCTCTTTGAAGAGGTCCTCCCTCTCCTTTATCCAGTACCTCTTGTTGCTGAGGTCTACGTAGAGCACCTTAGAGAGCGCAGATGCCTCACTCATAAAGCCTCTACATCCTCCAATTTTATCACGCCGTATGGGCAGTATGAGACGCAATACCCGCAGTACGTGCAGACCGTTGGCTTGTCCAAAACCTCGTCCCAGAAGATAGCCCCTATGGTGCAGCCCGAGACGCAGTTCCCGCAGGATATGCACTTCCTGTAGTCCAGCCTCACCCCTCCTCCCTCCCTCTTGGTGAGAGCCCCCGTCGGGCAGACCTTCACGCACGGGGGCTCTTTACATGCCCTGCAGACCTTCACAGCGAACCCGTGCTCAAAACCCCCTGTGGACTGGACGAATATCGCGGTCCTGGCAAGCCCTGCCTCACCAAAGCGCCTGTTGCATGCAAACATGCAGGACTGGCATCCCACGCAAAGGTCAACATCAACTACAGCAATTCTCTTCGCCATTTTTATTCCCATTACTTAATGGTTGGCATTTATATTAAACCCTTGTCCACAGCACCATTATGGCGTTTGCCAAGTAATAAGCCCCGATACTCAAGAGAAGTAACCCCGTGGCACGCTCAAGCTTCGCGTAGCACTTATGAACTGCCTCCCTCCTTTCAGTCCTCAATGCCTCAACGACAATGGCAAAAACGATAAGGGGCAAACCCAGACAAAACGAGTAAATTATAAGCGCAACTCCGCCAAGGAGGAGATCCCCCTCCAACGCTACCAAGGCGAGCGTGCTGATCAGCATCGGGGCACCCCTCCCTACTGTCGCCAAAGCGTATGCGACACCAAACACAAAGATTCCGCCCCGGATTTTGTTTATTTTTGCAACGGGCAATGGGAGGCGGACCAACCTCAACGTCCAAATACCCATGAAAAGGATGATAATCCCTCCCGCGAGATTTAGCCAGAACTCCAGCCCGCGAGGTGTAATTGCCCCGAAAGACGAAGCCAGAACTCCTAGAGGAGCAAAAACAACTGACACACCAACCGAGAAGAATATAGCCGACGAGACCTTGCCTCTCGACCCTACAAGACTCGGCATATATGGTGTTACCATTGCCAAGTTCACTGGGCAAAACCCCGCGGTCAAGCCCAAAAGTACAACGCTCAACCACAACATAGGTTTTCTAAGAATTATTATCAACACGAGTCTAATTTATTTTCACAAAATGCAATGGATAAATGATAAATGGGGGAATAGAAGATCACTCATCTACTCAACAAAAAAAGGGGCGAGTAAGGTGCGCTTTGACCTTGCATTTGTGGGTTTTGGTACGGTTGGGAGAGGTCTTGCTGAGCTCCTAATTGAGAAGAGATCATTGCTGGAGAGGGTTTACGGGATTGAGTGGCGCGCAGTTGCTATATCGGACATAAAGCTTGGGTCGGTGGTTGACGACAAAGGCATAGACCTATCTGAGGCTCTGCGTCTGGCTGACTCCGGCAGGAATTTGGAGTCTCTCCCTTCGCAGAGAAGGGGTCTCTCTCCCATTGAGGTGATAAAAGAGTCACCATCCAACACAGTAATAGAGGTGACATGGACAAACATCATCGATGGGGAGCCTGGCTACACTCACGTGAAGACTGCCCTGTCCTTGGGCAAGAACGTTGCAACAACCAATAAGGGTCCGATTGCCCTATTCTACCGTGAGCTCACAGATCTTGCCAGAAGTAAAGGCGTCCATCTCCGGTTTAAAGGGACAGTCCTCAGCGGGACCCCTGCCTTCAACCTCTTTGAGGGTCCCCTTTCCGGTTGCTCGGTTCTCTCTATGAAAGGGATATTGAATGGCACGACCAACTTCATACTAACAGAGATGGAGAAGGGTGCTGATTATGCCGCAGCTCTGAAAGAGGCGCAGAGGTTGGGCTATGCTGAGGCTGACCCGACCATGGACGTAGAGGGGATGGATGCCGCCGCAAAGCTGACCATTCTCGCCAACGTTCTCCTAGGCGCTAACATAAAACCCGGAGACGTGAAGCGGAAGGGCATCACCTCTATATCTCCCCTGGAGATACAGGATGCCAAGCGCAAAGGCGAGCGCATAAAACTCATAGGGAGGGCTGAGAAGGAGGGGGAGAGAATTCTCGCTGAGGTCTCGCCGACTCCGCTACCAGTCTCCGATCCGCTTGCCAACGTCATGGGCGTGACAAACGCCATCACATTCAAGACTGACTGCCTGGGCGACGTAACCGTGATGGGTCCTGGTGCAGGGAGGAGAGCCACGGGCTACGCGCTACTGTCGGATCTCATCTCAATCGCATGCAGCAAGTATGGTCTCGCATGCCTATAACAACTGGCAAAGATCAAGATAACCAACACAGGTGACGGGCAAGCAAAAGGCAAAATCAACAATTACCAGCAACCTCACTTTCCAACCAAGTCGATATGCATCCTGAGGTAGTTCTTCAAACCCTTAGTTATCAAAAAATTCAACTTCACGTGTTGCCTCCCAGCATATCCGAGCTCCCTAGCAAGCCAAGGCTTCTTTATTAAAATTTTTCACCCCCCCGCCGCGTCTGCTATGCCATCCACAGGATACCCCGTTCCGCGGTCTAGGCCCTGCAGCGTAATCCCGGCGGCCTTTGTACCACCCCCCGGCCCGCCCTTCCGCAGCGCCTCCGCCAC
>CAZZJY010000125.1:0-12913 GCA_964654895.1 uncultured Nitrososphaerota archaeon | reverse complement strand
AGCGAGCGTGTATTGAGGTCTGATGATAATGGTTTTGTGAGGTTGGACTCAGCCCCTCATGGGTTGTACACAATATCTGTGCTCGGACAGGAGAGAACTTTCATACATAATTCCTCCGTTAGACATAAGTTTTCAATCGACGTAATCGGGAACGTTTCAGTGGTAGTTGAGAGGGCCTATCTTCTATTTCCAACTAAGGTCTTGGTCAAGCTTTCTTCCATTAACGGTCGCCCATCAATCAACTCTCCAGTGACGCTCGAATACGAGGGCACAATGTATAGAGCTTTCACCGATAGCGATGGTCAAGTTTCATTTTATATTCCACCCAGTCTCTCAACTTATGGCAACATCTCTATCATGACGGGCGGGGTTACATATAATTCTGAAATTTATAGAAGCTCTCTCCCTCTCATGTTGGTTGGTCTTATGACGGGCGCTTTAATTTTCCCCGCTTCGAAAAGGATGAAAGACAGAAGAAAATGGTAGAAAGATGATTGACGGAAGAGGAAGAGAAGGCTCCAAGAGAGGCGGCTACGGGGTGGTCAATAGACTAACACGGACATAAAAAATTAGATCTCGTCCATCTTCCCGCTCCTATAGCCTTCAAGGTCAAGGACCACGAGTCTGTACCCCAGCGCCTTTAATCCATGAACCACACTGTTCCTGGTCCCTTCTTGGAGGAGCTCGGCGATCTCGTCTGATCCAACCTCGATCTTGGCAATGCTGCCAAGATGGCGAACTCTGAACACCCTAAAGCCCTCCCCTCTCAGCAAATTTTCGGCTGATGCGACCATATCCAGATCTTCGGGCCTTATCCTGTATCCGTAAGGGAACCTTGTTGCCAAGCATGGTCTGCTCGGCTTTTTGTAGTCCAGCCCCACGACTCTCGAAATTTCTCGGACCCGCTGTTTTCCGATCCCAAGCTCGGCTAGTGGGCTCCTTATCCCCTCCTCCTCCAGAGCTCTGATCCCAGGTCTACCCTCCTGAAAATCATCATAGTTCGATCCGTCCACCACCATCTCATACCCAGAATCTCTCGCAAAAGATTTGAGCGCAGCCATGAGTTGTTTCTTGCAGATATAACATCTGTCACGGGGGTTCTCCATCACACTCTCAGGGAGAGTGATATCGATAACCAAGTGGTTAAGTCCGATCCTTCTCGCGAGATCAGCTGCCCCCTCTACCTCTTCCCTTTCAACGAGCTTGTGCCTAAAGGTGACTGCGAGCGAGCGCTCTCCCAAGACTCTGTGGGCGGTGAACGCCACTAGGGTGCTGTCAACGCCGCCAGAGTAGGCAACCACCACCCTGCCAGCATCCCTGAACCAATCCTCAAGGCGAATAAGGTCTAAGTCTTCAGTCATACCGTAACCCCCTACTTATTTCCAAGGAAGGACTATGGCTAGGGGCCAACTCCACATCCACGACAATCTGATATGTCTCCCTGCCCACACTCCTCACAACCCTCCCGCCTGCCGATAAGATCCTATCTTTCAGCGCTTTCTTTAGGGACTCGACGCCCGATCTCACGACATCGCGCCTCCGCCCCTTCTGGTGGAGGTACACGTGAATCCAACCCCCATCCCTCAGACAAGAGACTGCGTAGGGAAGGTAACCCAAGGCAAGTGCGGGAAGGGGCATGAGGACCCTGTCAGCCACCCCCTCCAGCTCAGGAGCAACATCCTTCGAGTCACCCAAGATGGGGAAGACCTTACCAGAAACCCTGTTTAAGACCACGTTCTCCATCATGAACTTGAATGCCGCCGGGTTCTTGTCTATGGAATAGACCTTCTCAGCAAGCCCCTTCACAACAGATACTATGGAGAAGGTACCTACTCCTGCGAACATATTAACGAGGACCTCGCCTTTTTTGGTTAGGCGAGCGATCCTCAGCCTCTCGAATGAAAGCCTCGGCGAGAAGTAGACGTTTGAGATGTCAACTTTAAAGCAGCACCCGTGCTCACGGTAGAGTGTCAATGTATCCCTCTCGCCGGCAAGCCATTCTAAACCCCGCACCTTGTACTCATCGTCAGCAGGTGTCGTCTGCCTGAAAACCCCTCTAACTCCTTTGAGGCTGGACAGGAGAGCCTCTCCTATCTCGAACCGCCTCTCCTCCCATTCTCTTGGTATTTTTATTACGGCTAAGTCTCCGATTATGTCAACTGTACTGATGGCTTTGTCGAGCTCCTCTTGGGAGAATATTTTGCTCAGCGATTCCTTCACAATCCTTTCTCTCAACCAAGACACCGTCAGAATACGGGTCTTATTGTGATCCTCTTTCCCAGTTTCTCCTCGAGCTTGAGCAATTTCTTTCTAGCCCTCTTGACCACAGTGTTCATAAGCTGGGACGGGACCCCAATGATCACCTCTCCATCAGACGACTCTATTTTAACATCCTCCAGCGGTACGTACTTTCCCAGTATCCTGTTTATCATGGAGTTCGTCACGTAGTCCCTGGATCTCTCCTTACCTTTGAGCGGGACGACAAATGTCCTCTCCCCGAAGACATATATCTCGAACTCGACCTCGCCAGTATCAAAGTTTTTCACCTGCACCACAGGCCTAGTCAGATCGGATTCTGTGAGTCCGTGGGGGATCTTGACGCGAGTCTCTAGCTCGTAAACCTTCTCCACTTCCCCGTTGTTTATGAAGATGACGGTGTCTATCACGGAAGGGATAACTCCGAGCTCGACCCTGCCAATAAACCTCTGTATGGCGTCTATAGGGGTTGTAGCATGGATTACGCCGACCATCCCGACCCCCGCGAGCCTGAGGTCTGTGAATATCTTGAAGTCCTCGGTGTCCCTCATCTCGTCGAAGAATGTGTAGTCAGGTCTGCTGAGGAGGAGGACATCATGCAGCTCCTCAGAAGAGGACTTGGTCTTTGAGTACTGAGTGGCTGTGGAAGGCAAGTGTAGGTCTCTTGGCGACTCGATAGTCTTTATGATCTTGTTCTCTCTCAAGTAGAACTTTGCCAAGGCTTGTGCAAATGTCGTCTTTCCCATGCCTGGCGCCCCGGCTATCAGGATCCCCTCTGCCCTCTCCTTAAACCTATTGATGAGCCTCTGCGAGAGCTTGTAGTCTTCTATCTCGGGCTCGGCGACCTTTCTGGTTATGGTTACTTCCAGCTTGTCTGAGAAGGGCGGGAATGTTATTATTATTCTGCTGTCCTTCAGCATAACTATGTTTGAGCCCTCCCTCTTTATCTCCACGAAACCCTCCCCGGACTCGGCCCTCTCGAGTATGTCTTGGACTATCTTGTCCAGCTCGCTCCTGTCCAATGGCTCTCCTCCCAAGTCTTGCAACTTCCATCTCCCAGGTCTGCCAACCTTCCCTCTGGGAACCAAGCCCTCCTTCAGGTGGACTGACATCACGTCCTTGGAGAAGTACTTGCTGAAGAGCGGTGGCCTCTGGAGCTTGGTTCTCCCCACTATGACACGAAGCCCCATGGTTTCGGCGATCTTTGCAAGGTTCTCGTTGGAGGTCACCAACGCGTAATTACCGTTAAATGCCATGCGAAGAACCCCTTCTTCAAGGTCCTCACCTCGCCTCTCATCCCGCTCTATCTCGAGCTTCAAGCCCACTTGATCGGCAGCAGCCTTCAACTTTATCAGTTCCTCCAGCCCGAGAATGTCGCCTCTCTCTGACTCCCTCCTTATTGCACTCAGAGTACCCTCTGAAATTATCACCTTTCCTGTAACCTTTCCTCCACTGACTAGATCTGCGATAAAGCCCGACTTAATTGCAGAGAGATCAGCAATCACATCTTCGGTATCCATTTCTACATACCTTCATCGATTAACTTCTGCTATAAAGTATAAAAACATGATGTGGAGTGATTCCAAATTACTTGATTTATTAATAACCCTTGCAGATCTCCAGAGCCATTATGGAGTTGATGCTGAAATAGGATCGTCCGAGTGCTGATGGGGTTGGCAAAAGCTGCAAAATATAAAAACTACACATCTCTAGAAACGGCTCTTCTCAAAAGAATCCGGGATTAAGCTGAGGTTAAAGGGGAGGGCGCTCATTGTGTGATCCTCTTCATCATGTATGGGGATGATGGAAGCCTCCTGTACCCCCTCCTCCTATAATAGCCTCTCACACCCACCCCTGGAAGCACTACGATTCTTTTAAGCCCGAACCGCTCCCTCGCTATCTCCTCAGCCTTGCTCAGAAGGGTTGTCCCAAGACCTTGGTGCTGGTACGCGTCCCTGCTTTTCTCACCCACCGGGATCTGGGGACCATATATATGGAGCTCTCTGATAACCCCTGCGCCTATGACCTCAGGTCTGTGCGCCCTCTCCGAAGGCACCCTCAGCCTGAGAAAGCCGACCAAAAAGTCTTGGTCTTCAAGGGAGATGAAGAGCTCGATACCCCCGCCCGCCGCGTACTCCTCGACCTTGATTTCGGGTCTCAGGTTTGAGACGTCTTCTCCCCTCACTCTTGCTAGACCGACCTCCCTGCACCTGATGCACCTGCACTTGATCCCAAGCATCTTCAGCCTCGCGTCCACTATCTCCCTGAGGTTGCTCTTAGTAACGCCATCTCTTATTATGTGGGCGGGCACATCCCTCTGAATTCTGGCGACCCTGACCCACTTCGGGAAGTTTCTGTGCGCCTCCATCAGCAGGTCGACCGCCTCATCGTTGCCCAAAGCCCTGTACCTACCAGCCACCCACTCCGCGTAGAGCTCAGTCCCTTCTATCACCAGGGTGGGATAGATCTTCAGGTAGTCTGGTCTGAAGTCTTCATCGGAGAATATCCTGCGCAGGTCTTCCAAGTCCTTCTCCCTCGTGTTGCCTGGCAACCCTGGCATCATGTGGTACCCTACCTTGAGACCGCTGTCCCTCAGTATCCTAGTCGCCTCTTTCACATCCTTCACAGTGCAGCCCCGGTTCACCCTCATAAGTACCTCGTCGTCAAGGGTTTGGACGCCGATCTCCACAAGGGTCGCCCCAAGCCTTACCATCCTGTCAGTGTGATGCTCCTTGGCCCAGTCAGGCCTCGTCTCCATGGTTATGCCTATGCACCTGACCTTGCTACTCTCGTTCCTTAACTGTGCCTCCTCGAGGGATCTCCACCTGTAAGGCTTGAATTCGGGGTAATCGTTCATCGCCTCTAAACACCTTGTAACGAACCACTCCTGGTAGTCGAGGTCTGTGGCAGGGAAGGTCCCTCCCATTATGATAAGCTGGATCTTGGATGGCCTGTGGCCTAACATGGAATACTGGGTTAATCGATACATTACCTGCCTATAGGGGTCGAAGTTGCTCTGAATCCCCCTCATCAATGCAGGCTCCTTCCCTAGATAACTCTGGGGGGTTCCATAGTCCACCCCGCCCGGGCAATAGGAGCAGGGGCGGTCTTTGGGGCACTTAGACGGTTTTGTCATGACGGCGACCGTATATATCCCGGAAGCCGATCTCACTTTCTTACCGACAAGCATGTTGGCTATTCCAGTTTTCATCTCATCCTCTTTTAGGTATCCCAAGATCTCGTAGTCCTTCAGGACCTTCTCCAGACCCTCCTCTTCTGATACCTTGTGCTTGATCTTGTTGAGCTCCATGCGATCAGACATGCTACTCATCAGGATGTCTATGATCCTTCTTGCCGCCCTTTCCTCCTTTGAGCGGGTCGGGGAGGGTGGCGCCATACTCAGACCTTCCGTGCCAAAACCACACAGTTCTCAGCGAATATTCTTGATGAAACTTTCTCCCCATATGCTTTTTTCACGCAAAAGCCAGCATCTTTGACCAAGGCGCTCAGCCCCCTGACCGTGAAGAGGTGGTAGAACCTCTTCATCTTTCCCCAGGGGATGTAGAGGTCACCGAACTCCCTGCCCTTGAGCCAGTTATTTATCATGGCTGGCAAATGCCTCAAAAACCTGAGTTGAATGAGCGCCCACGCAGTTACCAAGACAGAACCATTCTGCTTCAAGACCCTTTTCACTTCTTGCATAGCCCTCAACCTGGCAAGACTTCCCGGTATATGGTGGATGGTGGCTACGAAGATCACCTTATCGAATGCGGACGGAGAGAAGGGAAGATAGAGGGCATCGCACCTGACCGGTTGTACTAAACTCCTGTAACCACCCTTTAGATTGGACATGAGGACCTTCAGCATCTCTGACGATATATCCGCAGCGACGACAAAAGCTGCCCCTCTTTCCGCAAGGAACCTAGAATTCCTCCCACCTCCAGCGCCCAAGTCTAATACAAATTCTCCCTCGAAGGGTCCGGCGTCCTCCAGGCTCTTCCAAGCTCTTCTCCTAGACCGGGAGAATTCCTCCGCAATGGCGTCAAAGACCTCTACTATCTCCTTTCTTTCGGACTCAGCCATCATTTTGACCTCTTCATGGAAAGTAACCTTTCGGCAATGTCGGCAAAACCCAGACCAAACTCCTTATCCGAGACGAAGTCGGCAGATTCCTTAAGCCTCGGGTCTGCGTTTCCCACTACAGCCTTATAGCCGCAAACGCCGAGCATCTCCAAGTCAGTTATGCTGTCGCCTATCCCCGCTACTTCCTCAGGTTCTATGCCCAGGAATTTAAGAGCGCGGATGAGGCCCTTCCCCTTGTTAACGTTCCGGTCGGTGATGTGGTATGCGAAATTACTGTCTATCACCTTCACCCCTTCGAACTTACTGACAACTTCCTGCACCTTTCCGATGTCTATTGTCCGCCTTATAGCCAAGTCCACGAACCGGAACCTGTTTGACCAGGACTCCACAATATTCTGCCCGTAAATCCTCTTCAGCTCATCCACCACCTGCCTTGCTATGCCCCTTCTTCCGAGTATCCTTATGCTCGCCTTGTACTCGACCACAGCCCCGTTCTCGGAGACTGTTGGTCCGCTGCAGCCGATATACCTTGCGAGAGCCTTCAGCACACATAGGGCGTTACCAGAGCAGAGAATGACTGGGATGCCTTCTCTCTCTAGCGCCCTTATAGCAATAATTGCCTCGAGGTAGAGCTCGTCTCTGTAGTTAGTTATGGTCCCGTCCACATCAGTCGCTACTGCCCTTATCATCTTCTCCACTTAGCCACAAGATCCGCGGGGTGTAATAAAAATTTGGCTATCGATAAATAGAAGTTAATTTCGATTTGTTGAATCGACATGTGTGATGTGCATTGATTATCAGTGTGTTTTTGTCAGATGGACTAGCCCCTAAACGGTTTGGGACTCCCCACTCACAAAGTTGAGACACTCTTCTATTGCCTTTTCCAGCTCGTTTGCCCCCAACAACCCTCCAATGCGTTTGATCTCCTTTCCGCCACTGAAGAATATAAACGTGGGAGTCACGTAGACCTGGTACTTCTTCGGGCTCTCCTCATTCTCCCTCATATTGAGCTTTGAAAAGACCGCCCGCCCCCCGTACTTTTTTGCGAGCCTCGAGAAGAGGGGCGCCATCTCGGCGCATATGCTGCACCAAGGGTCCCAGAACTCCACTACTGTGAGCTTATCCTGAGATCTTAAGAATTCATCTAGATCCTTATCATTGCATACAACGATGCGCCCTGTCATAGATAAACCCCCTTGGCGGAATACGTTTTACGCTTATTGATCTATTATGACGGGTATATTAAATTTAGAGGATTTGTTGAGTCCTCACAATCTCTGGTCACGGGAAGGATCGCTGTGATTTCTCGCTTTTTAGCAGATGTATTTTTGGATTTTATCCGGCGCCATAAAACCCTTACAGTGCGAATGGCAGGCGCTGGACAGAACGGGTCCTTGTTTAAAAAGACTTGAGGGGTGCGCCCTCAAACTCGCCAATGGTTTCAAAACAGGTGAGAGCTGGAACGGATGAAACTCTCCGCGCTGATGGAATCGTGTGCATAAACCGTCTGTCCTTATAATGGGGGTGACGGTTTGTCATTCTTGTTATTTTTTAAATTTATGTTCGGTCTTAACCCCATAAATCATCTAGCATCAAATTTTTTCAATAAAAAACTTTAAAAATGTTGAAAGACAACTCTCTTTAGGTTGAGATTTCAAAGATGCCCCAGCTAAAGGTCCTCGGAGGCGGGAAAGAGGTAGGGAGAGTTTGCCTCCAACTAGATATAAACCAGCACCACTTCCTTCTTGACTGTGGGATCTCTCCAGCCCTCAGGGGCAAGTCTGCTCTCCCGTATTTTAATAACAGTATTCAACACTTAGATGCGGTGTTCGTTTCCCATGCCCACCTTGACCACACAGGCGCCATACCAAACTTGGTCCGGCAGGGATTCAGGGGAAAGATATTCATGACCCTCCCCACGCTCGCCCTCCTCAATCTGCTCTGGCAGGACGAACTCTCTTTGATGGAGCGAGAGTGGTCACCCGAAGAGAGGCTCTGGTCCTCAAAGGATATGCACACCGCGCTGATGAAGCTGGCGGAGCCGACAACGTACCACGAAGTCTTCAAATTAAACAAACTTAAGGTGAACTTCCACAACGCAGGGCACATACTCGGGTCCACAATGACCGAGTTTCTCTACAACGGGTACAGAATAATCTTCTCAGGCGATCTAGGGACCTCCTCAAACCACCTCAGGTACTGGAGAACGGACGACTTGGCATATCCCGATGTGCTCATATGCGAAGGGACATATGGCGGCAGGAACAGGAAGGGCAGGGAAGAGCTTACTAGGGAGTTTTTGGAATCCATAAGGGCGGCGCTGGAGCGGGGCGGGAAGGTCCTCCTTCCAATATTCGCCGTAGGCAAAACCCAAGAAGTCCTAAAGATCCTTAAGGATAACTGGAGCAAACTGCCCAATGTGGACATATATTTGGAGGGGATGTCGATAGAGACCCTCCGTGTCTACGAACAGTTTCTGATATACATGGATGACAGGGTTAGGAGGGGTTACCTGTTCAACAACATAAACCCATTCAGGTGGGAAGCCCTAAAGACCTTCAAATCACTCTCCGAGAGGAGGCGCCTCCACCTCAGGGATGGTCCCTGCATAATAATGGCTCCGTCGGGCATGCTCAGAGGGGGGTGGAGCGTATGGCACATGATCAGGCTGGCATCGTCTGAGAAGAACCTCATAGGGATACTCGGCCATATGGAAAAAGGCACAGTGGGCTATGACCTAGTAAACAACGTGAGGGAGTTTAGGCTATTTGACATGATAACTAGAAAGGAGGTTGATGTGAAGGTTAAATGTGAGGTTGCAGCCTTTGAAATCTCTGCCCATGCAATGCACAATGAACTTTGTAACTACATATCCAAGGTCAAGCCGGAGAAGTTGGTACTTGTCCATGGAGAAGAAGCAAATCTTTTGAGCCTGGCAGAGTCGGTTAAACAACACACAGGGGAGATAATAATACCGTCAAATGGGGATAAGATCGATCTTCAGGCTAAATGCACTTCCAACGAAGCTGAGAAGAGTGTAGAGATCCCAATATCAGAAGATCTTGCAATCCTACTCCCCGCATCAACCAAAGTGAAGGTCAAACTCAACGGGAAAATAAAATACGCAAAGAGCGAGGACCTAAGATCCCTAGCAAATAAAGTTTCCTAGCCATGGAAATATTCGGTCCCGATCTTTTTACTCTCAAGCCCAGGGACCCCGCACGCATCCGCCCTGCATTGCCGGCAGAGCCTGAACTGCGGAATGTACCTTTCTGCGATGCGCCTCGCCATCTCAAGCTCTGTGCATGTAGGCCCCCTGAGATCTTTAAAACGGTGCATTGGTATAAGGGGTATTATATTCATCAAACTTGCCCCCCTTTTGGCTGCCTCCTCGGCGATCTTTGGTATCTCTTCCATGTTCAGGTCCGGTATGAGCACTGTGTTCACTTTAACCACCATGCCCCTCTCGACAAGGGCTTCGATGCCCCTCAGCTGCTTCCCAATGAGGAGTTCTGCAGCCTCTTCCCCTCGTAAGATCCTGCCATTGTACTTTACCCATTCGTAGATCTTGGACCCAACCTTTGGGTCTATGGCGTTTATTGTTACGGTCACAGTCCTCACATTCAGGGCTTCGAGCTCGGCTGTCTTCTCCTCGACCAAGAGTCCGTTGGTTGAGAGGCACGTAATCAGATCTGGCCACCGCTCCCTAATGATCGATAGTGCCTCAAAGGTTGACTGGTTCTCAAGGCTTTCCCCTGGTCCTGCTATTCCCACAACCTTAAGGTTCGGAACGCTCTTTATTTCGGCCTCCAGCCTCTTGATGGCCCCCTCAGCGCTCAGTATGCATGCCGAGACCCCTGGTCTGTTCTCACATTTGTTTATCCTCCTGACGCAGTAGTTACATTGGATATTGCATCTCGGCGCCACAGGCAGGTGGATCCTCGCAACTTTATAGTGGGCTTTTACCCCAAAACATGGGTGTGCTGCTGTCAGGTGTGCAAATTTTGAGCCTATGCCTGCCCATTTGGGGTTTTGCGCCAAAGTGACCACATCATATACTTTATAACCATGTTATATAAGCTTTTAACTGGTCCACTTGGTGTAGGCCTCCGCAAGCCTTTTGAGGGCTCCAGCGAAGTCCCTGCTTAGTATGTATTTGGACTCAGAGGGACGATATTCCAAGATCCCGAGTGGTATGAGGTAGTTCTTTATAACCGCGTATGCGGCGCTCCTCCTCCTCGGCATCAGCCTCTCGTTGATGTAGTTGGACATCTCGCTTGTGGTCACCCATCTGACCTTCCCGCGGTTCTCTTGGTCACTTTTTGACTTTATCCATTCTAGTAGGACCGTCGCAATCTCTCGGTAGGATTCTGCGCTTGTGAATATGATGTCCATGATGTCTTTCAGACCCATGCTGCTCGACACAGCGCCAGCTTCAAAGAACATTCTCCCCATCTTCTTTTTCTTTTTGGTAACAATTCTTCTCGGCAATTTGATGTTAACCCCTCAATTGCATCCTATTGAATGCCATATTGAACCTTCTAGTTTTTAATTGTATGCCCTGATTGAGGTACCAACAGAGAACCAGATCGTTGCGAATTGCCTCTTTGGAGGAGAGATCAGACAAAAAATAAGGCGCCTCTCCTGAGATGGCATTTTGTAAGGCATCTACTGCTATTTCAACACCGGGTTTAATGATGGTTTTATGAGCCAGATTTGCTTTTATGGAGGAGTCCAACAACATATAAACCAGAAACTTTTTGAATTAGGGCAACTAATGAATAAAATAAGAGGGCTGGTTTTGACAAGAACCTCTCCCCTACGCAGAAGAGAGTCTCTGACCAGGCTTGAGGTAGACAAAGCCATATTCTCCGCATCCGAGAAGATTTCAGACCTGATATACGCATCAGCCTTCCCCACCCACTCCATGGAAGGATACATCGACCTTTGGGAGCTTGAAAGTGTTGTGGGCACCATATTGACTGAGACTGTTAATGAGCTTACCACAGTGGATCCAGCCACTGGAGAGGAATTCTCTTTCGAGGTGAAGAACAGACCCAGCCTAATTGACGATATGGTGACTCTCATCCTAGAGTGTGTTAAGGACGCCTTCGGATCCTCGATCGAGATAGAATATCCTACCCCAAGAATAATTTTCCTCAAATCGTTATGGGGCAGGTCCAAGAGTTTTATCAAGAGAGAGTTCCGCCTCACCATATATGAAATGCTGACCGGCCTCATCAGGAAATGACTGAGGGTGGAAGGCATTGTTAGAGAACCCCCGCCCTAGAGGACGGGGGCATCAGGCGAATCTAGATGGATGAACTGTTCTTCCCTAAAAGAATTTGCATAGTTGGTGCCTCGCGGGATCCGCATGCCTTGGGTCACATAATCTTGAAGAACGTCCTCAGCGGGGGATTTTCTGGTGATGTCTACCCAGTGAACCCAAAATGTGAGAGTCTCCTTGGGCTGAAGTGTTACAGGTCTGTAATAGAGCTCCCTGCCGTTCCCGATCTAGCAATAGTATCAGTCCCCGCTGTCGCAGTTCCGTCTGTCATAAAAGAGTGTGGGGAGAAGGGCATACCCTATGTCGTAATTATAACCGCCGGCTTCAAGGAGACTGGTGAGATAGGGATGGAGCTGGAGAGGGAAGTCCTGAAGGTCGCGAAGGAGAAAGGTGTGCGGATAGTCGGTCCGAACTGTATGGGTCTGTACAACTCCTACAATAACTTGACGGCAACCTTCACTTTGATGGTCCCCAAACAGGGCGATATATCCTTCATATCCCAGAGCGGGGCCGTTGGGACCACGATGCTAGCATGGGCAAAAAAGGCAGGTATAGGGTTCAGTAAATTCATAAGCATTGGCAACGAGTCAGATATCTCCCTGCCTGAACTCTTATCTTATCTCTCCAATGATCCAACGACAAAGGTTATAACGGTCTACATGGAGTCCGTGAAGGACGGGAGAACTTTTGTAGATACCCTGCGTAGGGTGGCTTCAAACAAACCCACGATAATACTAAAGGTCGGCTCTACACCATCCGGAGCTAAGGCCGCGGCATCCCACACTGGGGCAGTAGCCGTCGAGTCCTCCATTCTAGAAGGGATCTTCCGGCAGTTCTCCGTAGTTCAGGCGAAGGATACAGAAGAGCTATTTGAGCTGGCATATGCATTTTCGTCCCTGCCTCTGCCGCCTGGAAGGTCTGCAGCGGTAGTCTCCTCAGGCGGGGGGTGGGCGATTGAGTGTGCAGATGCCCTAGAGAGTTCGGGAATCCACCTGAAACCATTATCCGAATCTCTAATGAGGGAGCTGGATGGTTTGCTGCCGCCATACTGGTCGAGGAGAAACCCAGTAGATATGGTGGCATCCGTAAATTCTGAGGCTTACTACCGAGCCGTCAGATTGTTGATGGAGAGTGACTTTGACATGGTCTTCCTCATAGGGTACGGAGTCTTGGGATCCATAGCAATACCTGCGGCAGTGGACAAGGATGTGGAGTACGCTAAGAAGATCTCGGAATTGGTTCGCATTTTTGAAAAACCGATCTTTGTAGTGGACGTCCTCGGGGAGG
>CAZZJY010000124.1:0-3303 GCA_964654895.1 uncultured Nitrososphaerota archaeon | reverse complement strand
TTTTTTAATTTTTTCCTCCTTTCCTCTATCTTTCTTCATCTCTCTTCTTTCTCTGCTTTTTCAAACGTCTGGCGTAAATTCCTAATATCTCTGGATTTTGCTCTACCTCCTTAACCGAGAAGATCGTCGTAACTTGGTGATGGGTCCCATTCGGCATACCTCTGCAAGTTATAGTTCCTATTCTACCATCGTCGAGATGGACCAGTGGTCCGGTGGTTATGCACAATAAAAAAAGGACCAAGAATGATACAAGGTCGGCGATAAATTTCCAAATCTTCCAAGAAGGCTTATGTAAGCATTACAAGAGCAGGACGCGGATGGTAGCTGGGGGCTTAGGATGCCTTACGACTTGACCACGCGGGCAGATTTTGGAGGGGGGTCTTGTGAGCTGAAAAGAAAAAAAGGAACTTGCGAGTTGAAAGCTCAACTTGCTCAGTCTACAAAAGCAGCCCTGCGAAAAACTTATTCGAACATATAAAAATAAAAGTCCACCAATTGGAGGACGACAAGATGAGGCTCCTTCATAGAGAGAATATAGAGGACATAGCCATCGGCGCCGCGATTCTCGGTACTGGAGGCGGCGGGGACCCTTACATTGGCAAGCTTATGGCGATAGACGCGATAGAGGAGGAAGGCCCTGTAAAACTTATAGACCCCTCTGAGGTTCCAGACGAGGGGCTAGTAGTTCCGACTGCCATGATGGGTGCGCCGACGGTTATGGTAGAGAAGATTCCCAGAGGAGACGAAGTTCTAGAAGCGCTGAGGATGCTGGAGAGGAAGTTTGGGAAGAGGGCCTTGGCAACGATCTCTGCAGAGGCTGGTGGCCTTAACTCCACAATACCCCTTGCGGTGGGTGCGAGGCTCCACATACCGGTAGTTGACGGCGACGGCATGGGCAGGGCGTTCCCCGAGATTCAGATGGTCACCTTCCACCTGCACGGAATAAAGGCTTCACCAATGACCATGTCAGATGAGAAGGGAAACTCAGTACTATTGGAGGCGGTGGACAACCATTGGGTGGAGCGTCTCTCCAGGGCGGTCACGGTCGCCATGGGCGGTTCAGCAATGATAGCACTTTACGCCATGACCGGAGCACAGGTCAAGGAGGCTGCTGTTCATGGGACCATCAGCCTCGCCGAGAGCCTTGGTCGGTCCATAAGGGAGGCGAGGGCTAAAAAGGAGGATCCCATAAAAAAGATAATGGGGATGCTTAATGGCTTCGAGCTCTTCAAAGGTAAGGTTGTGGATGTTAAGAGGAGAACGGTTGCCGGGTTCGCTCGTGGAGAGGCGCGGTTCGAGGGGATTGAGGAGTACAAGGGCGAGGAGCTTCTTATCCATTTCCAGAACGAGAACCTCGTCGCCATAAGGAACGGGAACATAGTGGCGTCCGTCCCCGACTTGATAACAGTGCTCGAGACTGAGACCGCCCTTCCCATCACAACGGAGGGGCTGAGGTACGGGTATAGGGCGACTGTGCTGGGTATACCCTGCAACGAGAAATGGAGGACGAAGAAGGGCTTGGAGGTAGTCGGTCCTAGGTATTTTGGATATGATATTGACTACATCCCGGTTGAAGAGAGGATGGGGAGGATGGGAAAATGAGCCTGAGGATAGGTATAGATGTCGGCGGGACACACACGGACGCGGTCATACTTGATAGAGAGAACCGGCTTGTTGGGGCCTACAAGACTCCTACGACGGCGGACGTGACCACAGGTATAAAAAACGCTATCAATGGCGTGCTCAAGTCGAGCGGAGTCGACCCCTCCGAAATTAAGGCAGCAATGCTCGGGACTACTCATTGCACAAATGCCATCGTTGAGAGGAAGAACCTCTCGAGGGTGGGCATACTCCGCCTAGGAAGGCCTGCCACACTAGCGATAAAGCCGCTAACCGCTTTCCCTGAGGATCTCAAAGAGGCCCTCGGGAACATATGGTATATTGCCCATGGCGGGCACGAATATGACGGCAGGGAGATCAGCAGACTCGACGAAGATGAGATCCGAAAATACACCAGGGATATGAAGAGCAAGGGTGTAGAGGCGATAGCGATCTGCGGCGTCTTCTCTCCTGTCAACCCTGAACATGAGAAGAGGGCGGGGGAGATCGTCAAGGAAGAGCTCGAGAAGGTCCCGATAACGCTGTCCCACGAGATTGGAAGCATAGGCTTACTCGAGAGAGAGAATGCTGCTGTCCTTAATGCGGCAGTAACCAAAGTGGCGGAGAGTGCCATAAACGCCTTCCTGGGGGCGCTAAGAGAGGCTGGCGTGGACAAGGCTAAGCCCTACCTGACTCAGAACGATGGTACTTTGATGTCGGTCGAATATGCTAAGCGATATCCAATAAGGACTATAGCGTCAGGCCCAACAAATAGCTGCAGGGGTGCCGCATTTCTCACGGGGCTTAGGGACGGTGTTATAGTGGACATAGGCGGCACCACCACACTGGTTAGCATGATTGTCAAGGGCTTCCCCAGAGAGTCCGCTATTGCCGTGGAGATCGGTGGTGTTCGCACAAACTTTAGGATGCCCGACCTCATATCCATCGGCTGCGGGGGTGGCAGCGTGGTCAGGATGACAGAAGGGGGTGTCAAGATAGGGCCGGACAGCGTAGGCTACAGATTGCCTGAGGAGGGCTTGGCTTGGGGCGGCACGACCGTCACAAACACAGACATAGCCCTGGCGGCTGGCTACGCAAAGATAGAGGACGAAAAGATCAACCTAGAGAGGTTGAAGGTTCTGGACAGGGACTTCGTGAACAAAGCCGTACAGAAGATAGTATCAGAGGTCGAGGGTTGCATTGACAGAATCAAGACCGGTCCTGAGGCCGTTCCTGTGGTACTGGTCGGCGGCGGAGGGATAATAATCCCTCCAGAGGTCTACGGCAGGCTCAAGGGGGCATCCAAGGTAATAAGGCCCGAGCACTTCCAGTTTGCCAACGCCATCGGCGCCGCCATAGCACAGGTCAGCGGGGAGGTTGACAGGGTATTCTCGCTGGATAAGCTCAGCCGCGACGAGGCGCTCAAGACGGCAAAGGAGATGGCAATCAGCGAGGCTATCAAGGCAGGCGCAAAGCCCGACACGGTCGAGGTCGTGGAGGTCGACGAGATACCCTTGGCTTACCTGCCAGGTAACGCGACAAGGATAAGGGTCAAGGCATGCGGGAACCTCACCATTTAAAAATTTGAAACTTAGCCGAAAAGATTTAGATCGAGCGTTGACCGCTTAGGCTTGGCATGATCCGTAAAGAACATCTTTTTTCTACTCCATGGAGCGGGCCCACCCAAAAAAGCCAAATTCTGGT
>CAZZJY010000123.1:0-7944 GCA_964654895.1 uncultured Nitrososphaerota archaeon | reverse complement strand
CAAGAGGATCTACGGCGGGCTCCCGGGTGGGATCCGGACAATTGCCTTCGATAGGTACAATGGGTTCCCGGCTCAGGACTCCTCTGACTACTACGAGGTCTTCGACATGAAGGATGGAGACGCCCTGGAGAACTACATAAGGAAATACGTTCCGGACCCGAACGAACCCCATGCCATATACCTTGAGGTGGAGATGATAGACACCGAGAGGACCTTCAGGCTTGGCATGGATGAGGGCTATAAAGTTATGTCAACACCGTACGGGCCACTAGTCTGCATGGACAGGCATGCGACGAAGATGATGTTCGATATGCTTCAGCTCGATAGGGTGGAATGGGCCTACGCCAGGAGCGACGAGGAGGTGAGGAGGATCGCTGCAGACTTCGGACTCCCGGTGATCGTCAAGCCCGTCATGACCTCGAGCGGGCACGGCACCTCCATTGTGAAGGACGAAGAGTCCCTCAGGAAGGCATACACACACGCCAGGGAGCACGCGAGGGGTATTGGGGACGAGGTGATAGTCGAGAGGTTCTTGCCGGAGTTGAAGTCCTCTGGCACCGAGATAACTCAGATAGTCGTCCGGCACTTCGACGGCGACGGGAAAATCGTTGACTCTTTCCTTCCGCCCATAGAGCACAGGAGGCCCGGCGCCACCTATCATGAGAGCTGGCTCCCTGCGACGATATCTCCGCTGGCCGCTCAGAGGTGCAGGGAGTTCGCCAGAAAGATCGCAGATTTCCTCGGGGGAATAGGAGTCTATGCGGTGGAACAGTTCGTGATCGGGGATAGGGTGTACAACAATGAGGTCGCGAACAGGCCTCACGATACCGGTCTGATAACTAGGTGGATGTTGAACATGGACGAGGGCGGACTGCAGCTGACATCAACTCTCGGTCTTCCTTTGAGCAGTTCCTCCACTGAGATCTCGAGGAAGGGAGTTTATGGGGTCGCTCATGTGGTCCTGGCACCCGAAGGCTTTGGGGGGGAGAGGGAGGTCGTAAGCGTTGACATAGGGGCGATTCACAGGTTCATGGGATCCAGTAACGACTTCTGGTACTTCGGGAAGCCGTCGGCTTACGCTGGCAGAAGGATGGGGCTGGCTGTGGCTTTTGCCGAGGATCTCAACTCTGCGAGGCATGGCGCAGAAAAGCTGGCCCACTTTGCTGAGGGCTGTATACTCTACGGAGGTGATTAGTGTGCCCAAGGTTGCAGTTGTAATCGGGAGCAAATCTGACGCCAACGCAGGAGAGGAGGCTGTTGGGGTTTTGAAGGAATTCGGTCTGGATGTTGATTACAGAACTATCTCTGCCCACAGAAACCCAGATGAGCTAGACTCGTTTGTAAAGTCAACAGACGCCGAGGTATTCATAGCGATTGCTGGTCTCTCTGCGGCACTGCCAGGAGTTATAGCCTCAAAAACCACTAAGCCAGTCATAGGGGTTCCACTAAGCGTAAAGTTGGGGGGTCTGGATGCCCTGCTATCAATGGTGCAGATGCCGCCTGGCGTCCCCGTCGCCACAGTTGGCATTGACAACGCAAAGAATGGAGCAATTCTGGCGGTCGAGGTGCTGGCGCTGAAGTACCCGGACCTGAGGGAGAAGCTAATGGAAAGGAGGGGGCTGAAGAGGGCATGATGGTGAGGATCGAGGTCAAACTCAAGAGGGGGCACTTTGACCCGGAGGGAAACGTCACCGCAAAGTCGCTCAGGGACCTTGGCTTTTCTGTGGGTGGCGTGAGGGTGAGTAAGGTATACACAGTTGAGCTAGACACAAACAACAAAGAGAGAGCCATGAGCCTAGCGCAGGAGATGTGCAGGAAACTCTTGGCAAACCCTACTAAGGATGACTTTTTCATAGAGGTGCTACTTGGTGAGGGAGGGGCTGATTAGAAGGGTCCCAGGGCTTCCGGTGGTAGAGTTAGATCTTTCCAAGGCGGAAGACGAAGACCTTTTGGAGATAAGCCAGACCATGGGTCTAGCCCTCAGCCTAGGCGAGATGAGAACCATAAAGGAGCACTACTCGAGGCCTCTCACAGATGTCGAGATTCAGACATTCGGGCAGACATGGTCTGAGCACTGCATCCACAAGACATTCAAAGGCATTGTGGAAGTCGAGGGCGGGAGGAGGATAAATGGCCTCCTAAAGGAGTACATAATGAAGGCGACCAAGGAGCTCAACAAGCCCTGGTGCTACTCGGTCTTTGAGGACAACGCCGGGCTGATAGAGTTCGACCAAGGTTATCTGGTGGCTGCAAAGGTGGAGACTCACAACCACCCCTCTGCTGTTGAGCCGTTTGGTGGTGCTGCAACGGGCGTGGGAGGGGTCATAAGGGACATCCTGGGGGTGTGGGGTGAGCCCATAGGGAACATCGATGTCCTCTGCTTCGGTCCACTTGACCTTCCTTACGAAAGTCTATCCCCCGGTTTAAAGCACCCGAATTACATCTACAAGGGGGTCATTGCTGGAATTGGGAGTTACGGTAACAACATGGGCATCCCAACGGTATCAGGAGCGATATTCTTCGATTCGGGGTACATTGGAAACCCAGTCGTCTACTGTGGCTGCGTGGGCATACTTCCCAAAGGGTTCTACGTGAAGGATACCAAGGAGGGCGACTATGCAGTCTTGGCAGGGGGCAGGACTGGAAGAGACGGAATACATGGCGTTACGTTCGCCTCTGCCGACCTGATGGAGGACACCGACAGACTCAGACCTGCTGTCCAGATACCCAACCCCCTCGTGGAGGAGCGCCTCAGGCGGGCAATAATCACTATAAGGGACAGGCGGCTGGCTTCAGGCATCACAGACCTAGGGGGAGGCGGGATCTCATGCGCAACCGGGGAGATGGCCCACAGGTCAGGACTGGGCATAGAGGTGAACCTTGATGTTGTACACCTGAAGGAGCCGGACCTGGCACCTTGGGAGATATGGATCTCCGAGTCCCAAGAGAGGATGCTCCTGTCAGTCCCCGAGAGGAACCTTGGAGATGTGCTGGAGGTCCTTGGAGATGAAGACGTGGAGGCGTGCGTGCTGGGCAGGTTTAATGGGAGCGGGACGCTGAGGGTCCATTACAGGGGCCTGGTGGTCTGCGATCTCGATCTCGGTTTCCTTTACAGCCCACCCAAAGTAGTCCGGAAGGCCTCAAAGGTGGGATATGTGCCAACCCCCTGCTCCCTCCCTGAACCAAAGGATCTTGCTGGGGAGCTGCTGAGGGTGCTTTCGGATCCCAACATGAGGAGCAAGGAGGAGGTCATAAGGACCTACGACCATGAGGTGAGGGGATGCACTGCCATCAAGCCCCTCCAGGGAGATCTGGGCGGACCCAATGACGCGGCTGTCATCAAGCCCTTAAGGGATTCATGGATGGGTGTCGTTATCTCCTGCGGGGTAAACCCCTTCTACCCAGACCCATACTGGATGGCTGCTGCATCCATAGAGGAGGCAATCCGGAACAACGCTTCTGTCGGTGGGAGGAGGGTCGCCCTTCTCGACAACTTCGTCTGGGGGAACCCAGAGAGAGAAGACCGAATGGGGAGTCTTGTGAGGGCTGCCGAGGCATGCTATGATTTCTCAAAGGCCTTAGATGCGCCTTTCATATCGGGGAAGGACAGCTTGTACAATGAGTCGCCCCTGGGGCCGGTGAGATCCACATTATTGATAACTGGAATAGGGATCATCCCAGACGTAAGGAAGGCCATTACTGTAGAGCTGAAGGAGGAAGGAGACCCTGTTTACGTTCTCGGGGTGACTAGGAATGAACTTGCAGGCTCAATCTATCTGAGGAGCAAGGGGCTCGGTGGAGGGGTGTGTCCAAAAGTGGACGCGAAGATCTCCAAGGACACCATAAGATCGCTAATTGAAGCAATGGACTCCGGTCTAGTGGCAGCTTGCCACGACGTCTCGGAGGGAGGGATAGGTGTGGCAGCGGCGGAGATGGTCATGGCTGCAAGGGTGGGGCTATCTCTCGACCTTCGCAACGTCCCATCAGACGTCAATAGATCTGACGTTCTACTCTTCTCAGAGTCCACATCGAGGTTCTTGGTGGAGGTTAAGAGGGACCACGCCAGCAAGTTTGAGGAGATCATTCAGGGAGTACCGTACGGCAAGGTAGGTTTTGTTGGAGGAAAGACCTTCAGGATAATTGGCTTAGACGGTGCGATCTGGGAAGTTGATATATCCGAGCTGAGGCATGCGTGGAGGGGTAATGATGGATCTTAGGAGGACAAAAGCCTGCATAGCGAGGGTTGGCGGTACCAACTGTGACTTGGAGATGAAGGTGGCTCTTGAGCATCTGGGGCTCAAATCAGAGATACTTCACATGAAACAGATCTTGAAGAGAGGACTCTATGAGTACCAGCTTTTTGTCTTTCCCGGTGGTTTCTCCTATGGAGACTACGTTAGGGCAGGTGCGATCTGGGGCAAGGAGGTCCATTCCAAGATCAAGTCTGAGCTCGAGGCTTTCATAGAGGAGGAGAAGCTTGTAATGGGAGTTTGCAACGGATTCCAGGTGATGATTGAGGCTGGCATATTACCTAATGATGAGCTGGTCGAAGTCCCTAAGGCGGCACTCGCAAACAACGCGTCTGCCAAGTACGAGTGCAGGTGGGTTTACCTCAGGGTAGAGAGGGGCGAGACCCCTTTCACGGGAGATCTCGAGACCGGAGAACTTCTGAAAATACCTGTGGGGCATGGTGAGGGTCGGTTTATTCCCGCCTCCGAGGACTCCTTAAAGGAGCTCGTCGACAATGGGTGCGTTTTATTCAGATATGCAATGCCTTCTGGTGAGGCGGCGGATGGCAGGTACCCCTACAACCCAAACGGCTCAGTTTACGACATCGCGGGGATATGCAATAGGAAAGGAAACGTCATGGGGATGATGCCGCACCCCGAGAGGGCATTTTTCGGGTGGCAGCTGCCCGAAGGGAGAAACGCCCCATACGGAGACGGAAAGAGGATCCTCCAAGGCATAATAAAATATCTGCAGAAGTACTGAGAGGATCTACGTTCTGGTCGGATTGAAAGCCCGAAATCCCAAATTGACAAATAACCTTATAACCCTGTGAAATTTTTCGGTATCCAGTATTGGGAGGTATATCGAGTGTCTCAGAAACAGGCTAGCCCGGCGCCACTTGGTCTTGCGGCCTTTGCGATGACGACAACGGCACTTTCGTTATTCATTCTGGGTTTATTGCCAGCCGACGGGATAGGAGTGGTAATACCACTAGCAATAGCATACGGTGGCATTATCCAGGTCCTAGTGGGCTACTGGGAATGGAAGAGTGGAAACACTTTTGGTCTGGTGGCTTTCACTTCATACGGGGCTTTCTGGCTCTATTACGCGATGCTCAATCTATTTGCTGGCTGGGGTTTTTTGAGCCTCAATCCCGCAGCCGCCGGAACAGTCCTAATTCTTTGGGGCTTCTTCACATTCTACCTCTGGATTGCATCGCTCAGGACCAACCTTACAACATCTCTTGTGTTCTTTTTCCTGTGGCTTGCATTCATCCTTCTGGGATTGGGAGACATAACTGGCAGCAGGCTCATAGTCATGGGCGGAGGCATAATCGCACTAATAACGGCTGCAGCAGCATGGTACAACTCGCTTGCGATAGTGATAAACGAAACCTACGGGAAGGCCGTAATCCCGCTTGGGAAGGCTCCCAAGTAACTTTTTTTTTCATTTTTGACATTGTTAGCTCAAGGCCCGCGGCATTTACGGGTTTGGTGGCGCATGAAAATCAACATCATGATCAATCAAATGCATAGCTTAGATATTTTACCGCGTGGAACATCGTCGATATACAAACGTCAAAATCGAGAGCATGGTTGCAGGCAGCTACGCCCAATCCTCATGATAAAAAAGGAATTTTGAGGGTAAGAGGATGGATGTGGCTTTAACTCTCTGATCATTGTTTATAGGCTTCCCACAACTTCTTTTAGACCCTTCTTTCTCTTTCGGGGGGATGGCTTCTGTTTTGGATACCCAAAGGCTAGAACCGCGACCAGCCGCATCTCTTCTTTGTTTACTTTAAAGAATTCATAGAATTTATCCTCCATCAATAATGGTACGCCAAACCAGCACCCTCCAATGCCCATTCCGTGAGCCGCTAAGAGCATGTTTTCAATGGCAGCAGCAGCGCTTTGCTCCGCCCACCTCTCTTCAACATCTGTTCTCGTGTAGTAACGAGCCCGCAGGTCTGTAAAAACGGCAACATAGAATGGTGCCTTATAAAGCCCTTCTTCGACTTTCTTCTCCCATTTATCTATCTGATCCTTGGACCAAGGAACCTTGAGCATCTCGGTGAAGTATACCTTCTGCGCATCAACAAGCAACTTATGAAGTTTTTCGAGGCTATCCTTCGACTCTATAGCCACAAAGTACCACTGTTCGTTTCCGCCAGCGGTGGGGGCTCTTATTGCGGATTCCAATATCAGCTGTTTTTCCTCCTCTTTAAGTGGCTGATCGAGAAAATCCCTTACCATGGTTCTTGTACTGATCGCTTCCATCAGGTCCACACAAACCACCAAAATCCTTTTCTTTTTCTCTACGTTATTATTGGTTGTGGTCTGGACAATTGTTATTGCCATTTGATCACTCTTGTGGAATCTGCACTCATCGTATTTGGGGGCTGGTCCTCTGAAGACCAAAAAAGTGGACCAATTCATTAAGTATTGGTCAAATCCATTCTACGATTTCATTTTGGATTTACATGGAATATCCCCCTATGACTTACATCTCCAGTTATTGGAAGATGGAAAAATAGAAAAAGCGGGATTTGGAAACAGAAAGACCAAAAATAGACTTATTAAAAATCATGAGGAATTTTCTGCAATGAACACCCTTCAAAACAACAGAAAAAGAAATGAGGAAAGGAGGAAAAAACGAAAGCAGGGGACTTTTGAAGGATAAAAACTGCTTGGACCAAAAGTCTTATGAGTGGCCTTCATCAGACTGTCAACGATTAAAATGGTTTATTGTACAAAATGCGGAACAAAAAATCCTGACGATGCAAAGGTTTGTGCACAGTGCGGGGCGCCTCTATATATTGTGAGCGAAGTGGAAAAGCACAAAAGAAAAGAGATGGAGGAAGAGTGCTTCGGCATTCCGCGTGGTGGCGCTTTTGTAAGTTTGGCAATAGGGATTATAATATTGCTCTCCGGCTGCATATGGCTCCTCCAACAAGCTCAGATAATCCCTAAGACTGTAGATGTCTGGCCAATCGCCGTAATGATATTCGGGATTTTGATAATAATCGGCGCCATTTATGGACTGCGTCGTAGGTAAGATGCCTATTTCTCCTCTAAAGTACATACTTTTTTTAAGGAGTGGCACCTTTCGCATATCAGCCTATGATCCAGCTGTGAGATCGCTATCCTCGTTACAATCCAAAACAACATCATCCCTAATACGAATAGGTCGATGAAAAAATTCTGGGTCAAATTATCTACCCCCGCCAATATGAGAAATGCACCAACAACAAAAAGCACGTTCATTATGGAACGGGCAAAACCTTTGAATGCGGATTGTGTAAAGCCTAGGATCAAACTCAAAACCCCTAGGACCAAACACAAGAATGGGTCACCTATGCCAAACTGGAGGAAAAAATACCAGACTGATCCAATTATAGAGAGAATTGCGCCAAGAAGGAGACCTGTGCAACCGGCACATAGCGTAAAGCCATCCCAATTTATGGTATGTGACGAGAAGTATTCGCAGTTAGGGTGATGACCTTTCAAATTTGCCCGAACGTTTTGTTTAGCTCTTTTTTGGGGTTTACCTGAGTGGTCAAGGACTGAACATCTCTTTGGGAACAAGGAGGCAATGGCACCTAATATGGATATGGACGCGAATGCCAAACCAACTACATATCTTCGCCAGGAAAACTCCCAGCCCGTAGACGGATGGCTTAGTGTCAGCATCAACACAAGAAATATTCCAAAAAAG